>DATAIA010000493.1:0-2999 GCA_036262895.1 Xanthobacteraceae bacterium | reverse complement strand
CGATATAGTCGCGCGCGATAACAAGATCCTGCCCGCGCTCATCCTTGCCCCGCACCACTATATGGCTGTGGGGATGACTGGTATTGAAGTGGTCGACCGCTACCCAATCCAGTCGCGGGCCTAAGTCGACTTCCATCTGCCGCATCAGATCGCGCACAAATGGCTTGAGCTCAGTCAATTCAGCGCCATCTTCAGGAGCGACAATGAACCGGAACTGATGGCGGTCCCGCCCTCCCCGCTGCGCGAATGCCTTGCCATCAGCCTGGGCGCTGACCGCATCATACAACTCACCCGGCTCGCCTTCGCGAGTCACGCCGTCGCGCTGCAAGTACCGCAAATGGGCCGTAGCAGCACCGCTCTCGCTGGACTTAATGCGGACAATGCGCGCCTTAATTACCACTCGGCGCGCCCCTGCTGTACGTCGGTCCGCAGAAATGGCACCCTGAGCATAACCGCGACCGATCCGCGAGCCGTTGAAGGCGGCGCTATGGCGCGCTTGTCCAACACCTGCTTTGAATGCGATCCCACGCACGCGCTTGAGATAGCCTACAGGATTGCGGCCGCGGCGATTCCCGATGCGCCCCAACCTTATACGGAGTTCATCGTCGGTATCCGACATTGCCGCTCTCCGAGATCTTGCAGGATCATGACGCAAAACCGACAATAAATACCGTTGATGGCACCATGACATTAGGTAGATGACGTGCATCCACGTTGCGATATCGCTAATAGCCAATCAACATAAACTGATCGCTTTGTGCTTCAACGATCTCGTTTGCGCACGATGATCCAACGTGCGTCTAGTTATCCCAAAATACTCGAAAGCATTCCTCGCGCTCAGAATGATTCTTCACACCGCAGAATTCTCGTCGCGCCGCCTCCTTGACTTTCATCTCATCGCTCCACGCTCTCATAAGTTGAATTTCTTATAATTACGATCGCAGGTTTAGTTGTATTAACAGAAATATGATCGGCTGGATCTAATTGCAGTCGGCCGTACCCAAGTGACGCAGGCATCCTGACCTTTGCGCACGAAGCTGCAGCCCTGCCGAGCTTGGTCTTGATGGAATAGCGATTGCTGTATTTCGTAGCAGCGCGGCGCAGAGACCTGCAGCTAGCGACGGCAATCTCGAGGTTCCGATCGTGCGGGACGCTGATCGAAAATCATCCTTGCAGAGTAAGCCGGACGAGGCGATCCTGCGCCTAGCGCGTGTGCTCGCCCGTCTAACTGCAAGGGAAGATCATGAACGAGAACTTGCCGATCAAAGACGTGACAAAGAGGGCTGTGATTTATGCCCGGTTCTCGACGGATCTTCAGAATGAACGCTCCATTGAGGACCAGCTTTCGCTTTGTCAGACCTACGCAAACCGTGAAGCGTTAAATGTAGTCGGCAGCTATGATGATCGGGCTCGCTCCGGTGGGTCGTTGATGGGACGCGACGGCCTGCTAAGGTTATTGGATGATGCGAAAGAGAAATGTTTCGATGTCATAATCGTCGAAGCACTCGATCGTCTTTCGCGTGACATGGAAGATCTCGCAGGAATTCACAAGCGGCTATCTTTTCTTGGCATTGAGATTCGGGCAGTTCACGAAGGCGTCGTCAACACCGTGCTGATCGGCCTGCGCGGCCTGGTCGGACAGCTCTATCGAGAGGACAATGCTCATAAAGTGCGTCGAGGCCTGGCAGGACGCGTCAAGAATGGTTTGTCCGCGGGAGGACTAACGTACGGATACACCTCCGCTCCCGACAAAAGCGGCGAACGCGTCATCGTGGAAGATGAGGCGCAAGTGGTCAGGCGCATTTTTCAAGAATATGTGAATGGTCGAACGCCCCGCGAAATCGCGCATGATCTCAACAGTGACAAAATAGCGCCTCCTCGGGGCCGAGCTTGGAACGCATCAACAATCAATGGCAACCGCGAACGAGGAGCAGGCATCCTCCAGAACGAGCTTTATGTGGGGCGCCTTGTCTGGAACAAGGTTCGGATGCTCAAGGATCCCGAGTCGGGAAAGCGGCTCTCACGACCAAATTTGAGAAGTGATTGGCAAACTGCCGAGGTGCCACATCTTGCGATCGTTAAGCCGGAACTGTTTGCAGCGGCAAAGGCCAGAAAGGAAGAGCGCAATCGCATTCATCCGAGTCACCTGCGCCGACCTCGTCGGATGCTTTCGGGTCTTCTTCGCTGCGGCTCATGCGGCTCGGGCATGGCAACGAATGGGCGAGACAAATCGGGCCAAGTCCGCATTCGCTGCTCGGCAGCAACAGAAAGTGGCACATGTCCCGACCCCAAGACTTTTTATTTACATGCTGTCGAGGGCGCCGTTCTCGGCGGCCTGAAGGCTGAATTGCGCGCGCCGAAGGTTATCTCTGAGTATGTACGAACGTACCTCGAAGAGCGTGATCGCCTTGCAGCCTCATCAAACGCGAAAAGGCACCGTCTTGAGCAGCAGCAAGGGCAATTGACCCGCGAAATTGATCGACTGGTGAATGCGATTGCAAAGGGGCATGGCGATCCGGCCATTCTCGGGCCGCAGTCCACCGCTTTGGCCGCTGAGCGAAATCGAATCTCCAATGAGTTAAAACAAGAACCGCCTGCACCGAAAAATGTCGCGTTGCACCCCGCCATCCTCAAAAGATATGAAGAGCAACTGGAACGCCTTGAGGAGGCGTTAGCCAAAGGTGCCAGAGCCGGCGATGGAGAGGCTGCAGAGGCTGTCAGAGATTTGGTCGACTCGGTCACCGTATTCCGCGACCCATCACGCCCGGGCGGCGTAACTGTCGAAATCGCGGGTCGGCTTAATGCCCTGCTTGGGAACTCCGCCTACCCCCACCGTGTCAGAGGAGTGTGGGGAAAGATGGTAGCGAGAGAGGGACTCGAACCCCCGACCCCAGGATTATGATTCCCGTGCTCTAACCAGCTGAGCTACCTCGCCACGGTTCAGCGGCGCGGCGCAGTCGGCCGCATTCCTTGAACGCGCGGCATATAAGGAGTGGGTC
>DATAIA010000492.1:0-3589 GCA_036262895.1 Xanthobacteraceae bacterium | reverse complement strand
ATTATGATCGCTGCGATCCCGCCAGATAAGCGTATGTCTTTCAGCATCGGTTGCTCCCTTTCTCATTTACACCGGCAATTGCCGTAAAACATATGACTCACTTGTGGCGATCGCGTCCTAGTTCGTATCTGCGTGCTGTCGTGCCGTCGTCGTCAGGCTGACGGCGCATAGCTTTTTGCCGTGGCGAAAGGCACGGCTTGTCGATCGTCGATCTTCTTCTTCGCTCTCGTCCGGCACGAACAAGAAGCACGAGGATGAGTTCCCGTTACGATGCTTCGACTGGTGCTCCGCATGCTTCACCTCAAGTGCGGCTAGTCGCGGTATGCTCCGCCGCTGGCAGCGAATCGCGTCCACACAGCGGGTGAGGGCAGATCAACAAGTGGACCGCCCGTTCTTCGAAACGAATATCCCCAGCGGCCAGTGCAAACTTCGCTGAGGCGGGGACTAGACGCCTCTGAACTGATTATCTCCCAGGACCAATGTCTCCAATTGGAAGACAGCGTTCCTTCGTGGCGTCCGGTGCTCCGCTTCACCACCGCGTCCGATGAGCTCGCGTTTCGTGCCTGAGCATCGGTGTCCATCCCGGATCTGACAAGCTGTTCGACCTTGTCGCTCTTTGAATCCGGCTCGCCAGCACTGTACGGAGCCGTACAGCATCCTTTCGACGCAGGACGAGTTTCCTTCTCATTGTCGGCCGCGAGCGACCATGCAAATGCTCCGCCCGAAAAGCCGAAGCTGGATCGGTTGTCTAAAGCAGGGATGTGCGGATCGCGTCATCCAGGCGTCTTGGCTGGCAACGGACAAGCGCGCAAGACGAAGCAAAGATGCAAGCGGAGGATTATGAGCGGACCCTCGGGAACACCAGCCGCTCGTCCTATTGACCCTCTTGCCGGCATTGATTTCAGGAGAGTGACATGACGGACAATGACCCTTACGGATCAACAAAGAGGTCAACCGAATATGAAGCTCAAGGAAAGCGTGGGGGGCGAGCCGGGACAGCCCGCTCGCTCTGGGCAGTCGCAATCGCGGCCATTTTTGTGGGAGCCGTGTTTGCTTGGGTTGCGTTGCTGCAAGGTCAGCTAACCGACCCTGCTCCTGCAGGACCTTCTCAATCGAGGATCCCGTTGGAGGGAGGAGGCGCTCAGAACTGAGGCTGGGAACCACATTGGACGAACCACGATCCCTCAAACCTGGTTCGTTTCTGTGCGCAGTCGGCGTGCGGTATCGGCCCCCGCCCGTCCCGTGTCGTCGGCCGCAGCAGGTTCGCTCTCTGGATCTGCGAGAGTTCCTGCTGGCCCGCCGCGCAGCTTTCGCGTGGCTCTCCCGCAGCCTGCGTATCTCGGCGCGGAGAGCTTCCAGTTCTTCGTCCGGCGATACGCTCGCTGACACACGGTCATGACCTCGTACGCTCGCAAGAGCAAGATCGACAAGGGGAGCTCCATCGTCGCGAACAAGGTTGCCGGGTGGTGCGAACTGGAAGGGTCAGCTTGGGGCGAAACGTTCGTCGATCGTGGTTGAGATGGCCGAGGAACTCTCTTCCGGGCCTTTTCAGGTTTATAGACGGGTATCGCCCGGTGCTTGGTACCGTCCTGCTCCAAGTCAACGACCGCTGGAGCTTTGTCCGTACGTGCGGTGAAATCGCAAAATCCATCGCCGCCAAGAAGCCGGGCGGTCCTCACGGAAACGCGACGGCCCCAAACGAAGACACCCCGCGTAGCTGCCTGGATTGCTGCACTGGCAGAGCGGCGAACCAGCGCATCTTACGGTCGCCATTCCTGATCGTTGCGCCGGTCAAGTTCGCGGTCGAGATAATAGGCTGCACTGATTAGGGCCAGATGCGTGAACGCTTGCGGGAAATTGCCAAGCAGATCTCCGCGAACATCGAATTCCTCCGCGTAGAGTCCGAGATCATTGGCGTAATTGAGGACGGACTCAAACACGCGGCGGGCCTTCTTCAGGTCCCCGGCTCGCGCAAGGCATTCAGCATACCAGAAAGAGCAAGCTGAAAATGCGCCTTCCCTGCCTCTCAACCCATCCGCGTTCTTGTAGCGATAAACCACGCCGTCATCGGCCAAGGTTTTTCCAATGGCATCGAGGGTCGCGAGCCAGCGAGGATCCGTTGCGCTGACAAAGCGCACCAGCGGCATCAGCAACAGGGAAGCATCTAGACTATCTCCACCCCTGGTCTGGACAAAATGCCCTTTCTCCTCGTTCCAGAAGTTCGCCCAGATATCCTCGTATATATCGTTGCGGACATCGATCCACTTGCTGAAGGGCGCGGCAAGAGATCGTTTGCTCGCAAGTCGGATTGCACGGTCAACGGCAACCCAGCACATCAGCCGGGAATGGAGAAAGTGCTGCGGCTCGCGCCGCATTTCCCAGATGCCGGCGTCCGCGTCTCGCCAATGTTGGCAGACGTAGTCGATCACTTCGCGCACGCCGTTCCAGCCATCGTGCGAGATAGCGTGGCCGTATTTGTTGCTCAGGTAGATCGCATCCATTAGCTCGCCATATATATCGAGCTGGAACTGTTCTGCTGCCCCGTTGCCGATCCGCACGGGACGTGACCCTCCATAACCGGACAGGCTATCCAGGCTGATCTCGTCAGGCACCTGGCTGCCATCGACGGCATACATGATGTCGAGTTTGCCACCGGCGCCACATTTCATGGCGCGCTTGCCGATCCAGGAATTAAAGGCTTCAGCCTCCTGCCTGTAGCCGAGGCGCATTAAGGCATAGACGGTGAAGGAAGCATCGCGGATCCAGGTTGCGCGGTAGTCCCAGTTTCGAGTGCCGCCGGGCGCTTCCGGCAAGCCGAACGTTCCCGCAGCGACGATAGAGCCATGACGCCGCGACGTCATCAATTTCAGCGACAGGGCGGATCTGATGACCATTTCCCGCCAGCGGCCACGATACGTGGATTTCGCGGCCCAATCCTGCCAGAAGGCGATGGTCGCATTTTCGAAATCATCGATCTCCGGGATCGCGATTTGCCCGTCATCGATGCTCGAAAGAATGAAATCGGCCGTTTCACCGGCCACGAGCCTACCGCTGGCGCGGACGGCGGTAGCATCGGCCGTGAGCGCCAAGTTCGCGGAGAGGCGGAAGCCTTGAGCTTGCGACGGCCGCCACAACGCAACGGTTTCGTCGACATCGGGCGCCACCGATTCGCGGGCGTAGTCGAAACGCGGTGCGCAGTGCATCGTAAAGAGAACTTCGCCACGTGTCGCCCGAAGCCGGCGCCCAACCGTCATCGGGCTATCGCTGTCCCTGTCCCTTACAGCCATGAAATCGGTCAATTCGGCACTTGCATCCTTGCCCATCCAACGCGTGAGCAAGACGTTTGTATCCGGGAGATATTGCTGCGTCACCCGCGCGTCCTCGATCTCGGGGCAAAGTTCGAAGACACCGCCGCGCTCCGGGTCGAGAAGGCCCGCAAAAATCGTCGGGCTGTCGAAATTCGGCCAGCACATGAAATCGATGGCACCGTCCTTGGCAATCAACGCCATCGTGGCGAGATCGCCGATAACACCGTGATCCGAAATCGGCCTCGGCACAGTGACTTCTCTACGGGATTGCGGCGACAGGC
>DATAIA010000491.1:0-2615 GCA_036262895.1 Xanthobacteraceae bacterium | reverse complement strand
ACCAGATCCCAGCTACCACGGAGCGGTATGGACCAAGGCGGTGAAACCGCTCGGACCCATTGCGTACATCATCAAGGCCCGCGTGACCCTCTTGCGCGACCTCGGCGCCGCGATGAGCCCCTTCAATGCGTTCCAGTTCATCCAGGGCCTGGAAACGCTGCCCTTGCGGATGCGGGAGCATTGCCGGAATGCCGAGGCTGTGGCGGGCTATCTTGCCACAAGTCCCGACGTGTCGAAGGTCATCTACCCCGGCACGCACACGGCGCCCAAGCAGAAACAGCGCGCCAAGACCTATCTGAAGGGCGGTTATGGCGGGCTGGTCGGGTTCGAGCTGAAGGGCGGCAAGGAGGCTGGCCGGCGCTTCATCGATTCGCTGAAGATGCACTATCACGTCGCCAATATCGGCGATGCGAGGAGCCTCGCGATCCATCCGGCTACGACAACGCATTCCCAGCTCTCGCCTCAGGAGCAAAGCGCAACCGGTGTCACCGACGGATATGTCCGTCTTTCGGTGGGCATCGAGCACATTGACGACATCCTCGCCGATTTGGATCAGGCGCTTACGGCCGCTCACGTCCCTGCCATGGCTGCGTAAGTCGGGTTGGACGGGGCAAGGGAACGCTCCCGTCCAACCGTTTTGCGCGCCGGTTCTGGAGGCAAACGATGTCTATAGTGCTGCCCGAAAGCCTGCCGGCCACGCGGGTTCTTCTTGGGGAAGGCGTGAAGGTGGTGAGCGGCGATCGTCTGCATGATGAAATCGATCGTCCGCTGCGCATATGTCTCGTCAATCTGATGCCGAACAAACAGGTGACCGAGACGCAGATCGCGCGCCTGCTTGGCGCCGCCTCCGTTCCTGTGGAGCTGGTCTTATGCGTTCCCGATTCCTATCGGGCAAAGAACACATCCGCTGATCACATGGCAGCCTTCTATCGGCCTTGGGCGCAAATTCGCGATCAGTCCTTTGATGGGCTGATCGTCACCGGCGCGCCGGTGGAAGCCCTGCCATTCGAGCAGGTTGCCTATTGGACCGATCTCTGCGCCATCTTCGATTGGGCGCGGTCCTTGTCTCTTCACAGCTTCTATATTTGTTGGGCAGCGCAAGCGGCGCTCTACCATCACCATGCCATTCCGAAGCACAAACTTGCGGAGAAGGCGTTCGGGGTTTTCCGGCACCGCTTGCATGAGCGGGATAGCCAACTGCTTCGAGGATTCAGCAACGACTTTCCGGTGCCAGTGTCGCGGCATACCGAAATACGCATGACTGACCTGCCGGAGCGATCAGGTCTGAAGGTCCTCGCCGCGGCTGAAGAGGCGGGTCTGTGTCTGATCGAGGATCGCACTAGCCGCGCTGTCTACATGTTCAACCACATCGAATACGACACCAGCACCCTGGCCGATGAATTCCTGCGCGACCGCCAGGCCGGGAAACCCGTTCGGATTCCCTGCAACTACTTCCCCGAAGATGATCCACAGCGCCCTCCCCGAAATGCCTGGCGGCCCTATGGTGAGCTTCTCTTTGCGAATTGGCTCAGTGCCATCGAAGCGAACCGGTTGCAGGTCAGGCGCGAAGCGTTGGTCGGGTGGACGCTCGGCCCGCGTGTTGATCAGCCCGGCTCAAGGATCAATCGGATCTGTTCATTGCCGTGACGAACAGTGTCCAGACGCTGTTAGTGCGCATATTGGCAAACGCCGGCACCTCGCCCAACGGCTCAGCGGCTTACCTGCCGTCAACGCGGTGGCGTATCGCACGCACGGCCAGTCCGGCGGTTGGCTGGTCCGCAAGGGTGGTGGACATCGGCATCTGGCCTGCCCCGAAGCAGCATAGGGGTTTTGTGAATACCGCCAGTCATTAAGGACGATTGCGCGACGCTTCTCGATGCGATAAGAACTAAGACATTCGCGTCAGGTGACTTGAGGGCTGTCTGCCCAAGAGCTGAAACGGGAAGCCGGTGCGCTGCCGATACTTCGGACGCTATGCCGGCGCTGCCCCCGCAACGGTAAGCGAGTGAAAGAGCGGCAGAGACACCACTGTGCATTGGCACGGGAAGGTGCCGCTCCTGGGGAGAACATCCCCGCTCGTTAGCCCGGAGACCGGCCTATCGCGACCAACTTTGGCATTGCGGAGGGCGGTGTCATGGAGCGGGCGGCACAGTTCTATCCCACTCCCAGAACGTTCAGGCGCCAAGCGGCTTCAGCTTCGCTTTGCGAACCGGCACGAGGTGCATCCGCGGCGTCGATCCCGACCGTTTTGCCGCGAGGGAACCCGTCCCGTGACCTCAGCCTATAAACTTGCTCGTCCTTTGAACCCACGGATCCTAGGCCTTACCAACAGCACACCAACCAGGGGAGTTTCGCCATGATAGGCAAGCTGACTGTCGACACCCTACCGCAATCCGCATCTACGCGCGTCGCGGCTGCCTTACTTCTGTTCTTCGTCGGAAGCCTTCTGATCTATGGAGTGGGCTTTGCGAACAGCCAACTGCTTCATAATGCTGCGCACGATACGCGTCACAGCCTATCGTTCCCCTGTCACTGAGCGAGCCTCAAATGATTCAGCGGCTATTCTGGGCAGCCATCGTTGCCGGGTCGATCGCGGGGGCGGCGGTTTCGCTTTT
>DATAIA010000490.1:0-10340 GCA_036262895.1 Xanthobacteraceae bacterium | reverse complement strand
CGGGCCGCGCCCATGCGAGCGGGTTATGGTCGCTCAACGCGATCGACATCAGAAATTTTGCGAACGACAAGCATCGGTCTGTTGACGATACGCCCGCGGGCGGCGGCCCCGGTATGGTGATGAAGGCTGACGTTCTGGCGCGCGCGATTGATGCCGCGGCGGACGATCGACCGCGATTGCTGATGTCGCCGCGCGGGACGCCGCTGACGCAAAACATGGTTGCTTCGCTTGCGGCAGGTCCGGGGGTCACCCTGGTTTGTGGGCGCTTCGAGGGGGTGGACGAGCGGGTGATTGAGGCGCGGAGCCTCATCGAGGTGTCGCTCGGCGATTATGTGCTTTCAGGCGGCGAAATCGCCGCCCTGGCGCTCCTTGATGCCTGTGTGCGGCTTATTCCGGGGGTGATGGGCAAGGAGGCCTCGGCCACCCAGGAAAGCTTTGCCGAAGGGCTGCTGGAATACCCCCAATATACGCGGCCCCAGACTTGGGAGGGCCGGGCCATCCCCGAGGTCCTGCTTTCGGGCGACCACGGTAAAATCGAGGCTTTTCGGCAGGCTGAGGCCGAACGATTAACGAGGGAACGGCGCCCGGACCTTTGGGCCGCCTATTCGGCCAAAAAAGGGGCACAAACCAAATTATCCCGCTAGTGTCCCGATTCCGACGTTCGTATGCCATTGCGGCACCCGCCTGTACGAACGTCGGAATCAAAGGGACCACTAGCAACTTTATGGTTTCTAGTGTGGGTTTTGGATTTGACGTTCCTATTCGAGCTGGCTGTGAAGGGGGGTAGGAACGTCAAATCCACCACACTAGTGTCCCGATTCCGACGTTCGTATGCCATTGCGGCACTCGCCTGTACGAACGTCGGAATCAAAGGGACCACTAGCAACTTTATGGTTTCTAGTGTGGGTTTTGGATTTGACGTTCCTATTCGAGCTGGCTGTGAAGGGGGTAGGAACGTTAAATCCACCCACACTAGTGTGATGACAAACCGCTCGGTTTGTCGTATAGCGGCCCCCAATCCCGTGCCCTGCAGCCGGTTTGCATTGCTCGGTGGGCCTTTGGCCCGCGAGCGAAACCAAAATTCAGGGCCGATGAGACAGATCCAAGGCCGATGAGATTGATAGGCGCGCCCTGTGGTGCCGCCGACGGAGAACTTCCATGAACCTGATTAAAGAGCTCGAAAATGAGCAAATGGCGAAGCTTTCCGCCGGCAAGCAGATCCCGGATTTCGGACCGGGCGACACCGTGCTTGTCAACGTGAAGGTGGTCGAAGGCGATCGCAGCCGCGTGCAGGCCTATGAAGGCGTGTGCATCGGGCGTTCGGGCGGTGGTCTTAACGAGAGCTTCACCGTGCGAAAAATTTCGTACGGCGAGGGCGTTGAGCGTGTGTTCCCGCTCTACTCGCCGATGATCGATTCCATCGTAGTGGTCCGCCGCGGCAAAGTGCGGCGCGCCAAGCTTTATTATCTGCGCGGACGGCGGGGTAAATCGGCCCGTATCGTCGAGAAGCAGGATCGCAGTGAGGGCGGCGCGAAAGCGGCCGAATAACTTAAGCCCTCAGTGCTTTTGTCTTTTGGACCGGCCGCCTGTTGCGGCCGGTTTTTATTTATGCGCCGGGTTATGGGGTCATAGGCTGCCCCCACTTCCGCTGGCTTGGACAAGCGACTAAAAAGACATCGACAAAGTTCGGAGTAGGAAGCGAGCGATGGCGAAGCCCCGTACCCTCTATGACAAGATCTGGGACGATCACGTGGTCGATGAGCAGGACGATGGCATGTGCCTGCTCTATATCGATCGACACCTCGTGCACGAGGTGACATCGCCGCAGGCGTTTGAGGGTTTGCGCATGACCGGCCGCAAGGTCCGCGCGCCGGAAAAGACGCTTGCGGTAGTCGACCACAACGTGCCGACGACCGATCGCAGCAAGGGCATCGACGATCCGGAAAGCGTGACGCAGATTGAAACGCTTGCGCAAAATGCGCGCGACTTTGGCATCGAGTATTACGATGCGTTCGATCGCCGCCAAGGCATCGTCCACATGATCGGGCCCGAGCAGGGCTTTACTCTGCCGGGCACGACAATCGTGTGCGGTGATAGCCATACCGCGACCCATGGCGCGTTTGGTGCATTGGCGCATGGCATCGGCACATCCGAAGTCGAGCACGTGCTTGCCACGCAGACGCTGATCCAGTCCAAAGCAAAAAACATGCGCGTGACTGTCGATGGCACATTGCCGCCAGGCGTGACCGCAAAAGACATCATCCTTGCCATCATCGGCGAGATTGGCATTGGCGGCGGCACCGGCAGCGCCATTGAATATGCGGGCGAAGCCATCCGTGCCTTGTCGATGGAAGGCCGCATGACGGTGTGCAACATGTCGATCGAAGGTGGGGCGCGCGCCGGCATGATTGCGCCTGACGAGAAAACCTTCGCTTATTTGCTAGATCGTCCGAAAGCGCCGAAGGGCGCTGCATGGGACGCTGCGATGCGTTATTGGGAAACGCTTGGTTCGGATGACGGCGCAATGTTTGATCGCGAAGTCAAACTTGATGCAGCCAAATTACCGCCGCTCGTGACGTGGGGCACCAATCCCGAGCAGGTCGTTTCCATTGCGGGATATGTGCCGAAGCCAAGCGACATTGTTGATCAAGGTAAGCGCGCCGCTGCGATGCGCTCGCTTGATTACATGGGTCTTCAAGGCGGCGAAAAGATCACGGACATTTCGATCAATCGCGTCTTCATCGGCTCATGCACCAATGGCCGAATCGAAGACTTGCGTGCCGCTGCGCGCATGATCGAAGGCAAATCGGTCAATGCAAACGTCAACGCGATGGTCGTGCCGGGTTCCGGGCTTGTAAAAGCGCAAGCCGAAGCGGAAGGTCTTGATAAGATCTTCCTCGCGGCGGGCTTTGAATGGCGCGAGCCGGGTTGTTCGATGTGCCTTGCCATGAACGCCGATAAGCTCAAGCCCGGCGAGCGCTGCGCCTCGACATCAAACCGTAACTTTGAGGGCCGGCAGGGTTTTAAGGGCCGCACCCATCTGGTCTCCCCGGCCATGGCGGCTGCCGCGGCGATCGCGGGCCGGTTTGTCGACGTCAGAAGCTGGAACTGAGTTCGGCTCGAATAATGTAGATGCAGTCGGCGACTTGCGTTGGGCACAAAGTCACGTGCTTGAACGCGTGCGAGGATTTTAGCCCCGCACCCATCGGCAATGCATGAATGGCATGACAACCGTCGTGCCCCAATACGGCCGATAAACTTCACGATAGCCGTCAACGCATTGGCGATAAAATTCGCCCGAAGGGCGCACTTCAATGCGGATGCGGCGTCGCGAAGGCCGGAGGTCTTGCTGTGCGTGCAGGTCATCGGCTGCGGCAATACGCTGAGCGGGCGCAGGCTCGGCCGATACCGGCCCGCTCGCGGCAACCGTCAATCCGAAAATGAAACCTGCTCCCAGCATGATCATGCGACGTTGGACCATATCCTGACCTCTAAGCTTATCTACCCCGATCACGCTCCTTCATTCGGGGCGCTGCGTCAATGCAGCCGAAGGGCTGCATCGACAACGTCCTTGGAAGTGCAAGAGGCGTGACCACGCATAGCGAGCCCATTATGCTCCCCCCATGTCCGATCCAAGGCAAAGCCCGCATGAAAGTGAAGAAGCGCGTCGCCGCGAGGCCAATGAAAGCCTCGTCCGGTTGCATCATGAGGGCGACGTCATTGGCCGGTCGGCGCTCGCCCAAACCGCGCTGCGTATGTTCGACCATTTCGCCGCGCGGGATGCTACTGGAGAGGGTGGCGCCGATCAGGCTGAGATCTGGGGCCGTCGGATCGGGCGCGTGCTTAGTCTGCTCGCCTTAGTTGGACTTTGTTTTTATCTCTACGCGACCTATTTGCGCTAAATCTCATTCATCTTTGTGGAAGCGATCTCATGGCTAATGCACATTTTACTGATTGGCGGGCTTGGCAGCACATCAAGGCGCCGACGCTTGCCGAAATGGAAGCGCTTGCGACCGACGCGTTCCGGCAAATGCCGGCAGAGTTTCGCTCGCTTTGCGAAGACCTTGTTATTCGGGTCGATGATTTTCCCTCGGACGAGGTGCTGCAACATATGGATGCGGAGAGCGAGTTTGATCTGCTCGGCCTATTTCATGGAGTGGGCTTGCCACATCGTTCCGAGGGTGCACCGGTGCAAATGCCAAATATGATCTGGCTTTATCGCCGGCCGATCCTCGACTACTGGGCCGAGCATGATGAGACGCTTGGCGCTATCGTCAGCCACGTGTTGGTGCACGAAATTGGCCATCATTTCGGGCTTTCGGACGAAGACATCGAAGCGATCGAACAAGCGGCCGAGTAAGCCTATTTCGGATCTGGACTTTCGCGCGCGGGCGGTTCGGGATAGAAGTCTCCCAGTCTGCGCATAGAGCGCGATTAGCATCTGCGTTCGCGCTCTAAAATATTGAATTGGCGCATGATCTTATCGCCGAACCGGTTTCCACTTCGGCGGATCATGTGCTGGACCACCCGGAGACATTGAAGCCATGGATAAGTTTACGGTTTTGGAAGGTGTTGCTGCGCCCCTGAAGATGATCAATGTCGACACCGACATGATTATCCCTAAGCAATTCCTGAAAACCATCAAGCGCACCGGTCTTGCCAAAGGCCTGTTCGCCGAGATGCGCTTTAATGCCGATGGCAGCGAAAATCCGGATTTTGTTCTCAACAAATCGGCCTATCGCAATGCCAAGGTTCTGGTCGCCGGTGACAATTTCGGCTGCGGCTCCTCGCGCGAACACGCGCCTTGGGCATTGCTCGACTTCGGCATTCGCTGCGTGATTTCAACCTCGTTTGCCGACATTTTTTATAACAACTGCTTTAAAAACGGCATCCTGCCGATCAAGGTGTCGCCGGAAGATCTCGAGAAATTGTTTGACGATGCCGAGCGGGGAGCCAACGCGACACTGACGATTGATCTGGTCAATCAGGAAGTCCGCGGGCCGGACGGGGGCGCGGTAAAGTTCGACATCGACCCGTTCCGCAAACACTGTCTGCTCAACGGCCTCGACGATATCGGTCTGACCATGGTCAAATCCGAGAAGATTGGAAATTACGAAGATAAAGCGAAAGCAGCGCGTCCCTGGGCCGCGTTGTAAGGCCGTTCATCCTTCGAGGCTCGCTTCGCTCGCACCTCCGGATGCGGAAAATAGTTTGGTTTAAAACCACCACGCTCACCTGCCGATCGCCTCGGCAATTGCCACGGTGCGCTTCGCCATTTCCGCATGCATGCGCTCGACCATGCGGCCGTCGATGCGAACGACACCCTTGTTCTTGTTTTCCGGTAACTCGAATGCGGCAATCATCTTGCGAGCCTCTGCGATCTCCTCCGCGCTTGGCGAGAAGATATCGTTACAAGGCTCGATCTGCGCCGGATGAACCAGCGTTTTGCCGTCGAAGCCCATATCGCGCGCCTGCCGGCACTCCTCCATAAAGCCCGGCGCGTTTCCAATGTCGTTGTAAACGCCGTCGAGAATATCGAGGCCGCAGGTGCGGGCCGCAGCGATGCAGGTCATGAGCCAGGGTACCATCGGTGCGCGGCCGGGCACTTGGCGCGAGCGGGTTTCTTTGGCGAGATCGTTGGTGCCAAGCACGAAACCGGCAAGCCGTGTTTCGGAATCCTGTGCTGCTGTGGCGATTGGATAGGCATTGATGATCGCAAGCGGCGTTTCCATCATGGCCCAAACACGCGTGCGCGGGTGTGTGCCCATGTCAAGCAACCGCTGACCGATGGTCTCCAGTTGGTCGGGGCTTGAAATTTTCGGCACCAGGATCGCATCGGGTGCTGCGTGAGCTGCTGCCGCGAGATCGTCCATGCACCAGGGTGTGTCGAGAGCATTCACCCGAATGAAGACCTCGCGCTGCCCAAACCCGCCGGCCTTCACGGCTTCGGCCACCTGTTGACGCGCGGTCTCCTTGGCATCGGGCGCCACGGCATCTTCAAGATCGAGAATGACGCCGTCCACCGCAAGGGTGCGCGCCTTTTCGATGGCGCGCGCATTGGAGCCGGGCATGTACAGAACGCTGCGACGGGGGCGGATCATCTGATCGAAAACCTTTGCTCAATTGGGATCGGAGGAGACAAACTAACTAGGCTTGGTAGCACATGCCAGTGCGCTGTTTTCATGAGCGTCCGGCGGATAATAGGGAATAGTTGTGACTGACGACATATGGCTGGCTGGGGTTGATGGGTGCCCAGGCGGATGGATGGCGGCGTTCGTTCGTCCTGACAGCCATGAAATTCGTGTTCGCGTGTTTGCTCAGTTTGCCGAATTGATCGAGGCACCGGAGCAACCGCAGGTGATTGCGGTCGACATGCCGATCGGTTTGCCCGAGCGCATTGGCCCAGGCGGGCGTGGTCCTGAGCGCGCCGTGCGGCCGCTTCTCGGTGCGCGACAGTCCTCGGTGTTTGCGGTGCCGGCACGTCGCGCCGTCTACGCTTCGTCCTATGGGGAAGCATGCACGATTGCGCAGCAGACATCGGATCCGCCACGCAAGGTTTCCAAACAACTTTTTATGATTGCTCCGAAAATTCGCGAACTCGATGGCGTGTTACGTGCCGATCCGGTTTTGGCGCGCCGGGTATTTGAGGTGCATCCAGAGATGGCGTTCTGGAGGCTGAACGGGAATTGCTCGCTCACCGAGCCCAAGAAGGTGAAGAGCAGTCCATATCCGCCCGGCCTGGCTCTCCGCCGGCGTATTTTGGTCGATAGCGGATTTTTGCCGGAAATCGTGATGGCTGCACCGCCGAAGGGCGCGCAATCCGACGATCTTATTGATGCGCTTGCTTGCTCTGCAATTGCGCGGCGCATCCATACGGGCGTGGCGCGATCATTTCCAACGCCGCCAGCCTGTGATGATTATGGATTGCCGATGGCTATCTGGACGTAACGTAAGCGCACCACGGCAGAGACTGCTTCAAGAAGAAGGGCTCACTTCAAGAAAACATACATGGCCGCGTAGGGCACCCGTTGTTCAGCGCCTGCCCGCGCTTCGTCGCAGCCTGAGGCTGGCGGTTTGCCTCCAACCGTCATGATACGGAGGATGCCGACGGCTTCGGTGAAGCGTCCCTTGCCCTCGCGTGATTTTATATCGAGCAAAAGCCAGGAAATGGCATTGGCGTCGGGCGCATCGGCCGATGACTTCACAGCGCCCACCACTTTGTCGCCATCCAGACCTTCCCAGGTCGGGCCGACATAGTGCTTGCCGACTGTTTTGCCGGAATTGTCGAACAACTCCGCCTCCGGTCCCTTCAACATCCACGCTGCGGCACCGTTTGCATTTTTGCCGCAGACGTAAATCTGCGCGCCCTTTGCCGCGACCGAGAAATAGGGCTTGAGGTCGCCCGGTTTGATCGTTGCGGGCAGATCGGGCAGCGTCTGCGCAAATGCCGACCATGAAGTAAGAATGCTCATGGCGCCCAATATAGCAGAAGCGAATGTCCGGCACATGCGTGGACCTCCCGGCTTACGCAAGGAGAACAAAATTCCCGGCGACAAACGGCCGATGAGCAATAATGTTCACGCGGCCTTTTGTTTGGCCTGGATCAGCTTGCGATTGATCAAACATTCCGCAATCTGCACCGCATTGAGCGCAGCGCCTTTGCGAAGATTGTCTGAAACGACCCACATCACCAGTCCGTTGTCGACGGTGGGATCGTCACGAACGCGACTGATGTAAGTCGCATCCTCGCCCGCTGCTTCATAGGGAGTGACGTACCCGCCGGGCTCGTGCTTGTCGATCACCAGACAACCCGGCGCATTGCGCAGAATGCTGCGAGCTTCCTCTGCGCTGATCGGTTCTGCGAATTCGATGCTGACGGCTTCCGAATGACCGATAAAGACCGGCACCCGCACGCAGGTTGCGACAAGCTTGATCTTCGGGTCGAGGATCTTCTTGGTCTCGACCACCATCTTCCATTCTTCCTTGGTAAAGCCGTCTTCCATGAAGACGTCGATCTCAGGAATGATATTGAACGCAATGCGCTTGGGAAACTTTTTCGGCTCAACCGGATCGGTGACGTAGATCGCGCGGGTCTGCGAGAACAATTCGTCCATCCCCTCCTTGCCCGCACCTGAAACCGATTGATAAGTCGAAACGACAACGCGCTTGATGCGCGCGCGATCATGCAGCGGCTTGAGGGCCACAACGAGCTGCGCCGTCGAACAATTCGGGTTGGCGATGATCCCCTTCTTGCGGAAACCGGCTATGGCATCCGCATTGACCTCGGGCACGATCAGCGGCACGTCGGCGTCGTATCGCCAGCATGAGGAATTGTCGATGACGACCGCGCCCTGCGCGGCGATCTTCGGCGACCATTCCTTGGACACGCCCGAGCCCGCCGACATCAAACAAATGTCGACGTCGGAAAAATCGTAATTTTCAAGCGCTTTGACTTTGAGTGTTTTCTCGCCGTAGGAGGCTTCAACGCCCTGGCTGCGGCGCGAGGCAAGCGCCACCACTTCGTCGGCGGGGAACGTCCGCTCGGCCAGAATATTGAGCATTTCGCGGCCCACATTGCCCGTGGCGCCGACGATTGCGACCTTGTAACCCATCTTCATTCTCCGGCGAAAAAGGCCCAGCCTGCCCACGCAAGGCGGCCCGGTCCATGTCCGCTTCTATGCGAAAGGCCGTTTAATTTCAACGAACTTGGCACGGCGGGACGCAGTATTGACGTTGTTAATGAATACTTAGCTGTATTTCAGGCTGCCGGAGGGATCACGGGCATATCGTGCCCGATGCGCTTATCCAGCCTGAGCCAAGTCGGCAGGACATCTGCAAGTTCGCGACTCCCCTCGATCCGGAGGGTTTCTCCTGTAATTTCGCGCCAGGTGACGGCGCCAAGATAAACCGCGATCATGGTCCCGACATCGCAGCCGATCGTGATGTCGGCCGGGACGCCTGGATTTCTGGGGGATACGCTGACGTCGCTGCGATTGAGAATGAGCCACCACACAGGCGTTTGTGCGCGAAGGGCCGGCACCCCCCGGAATTCAAAGCGCACGACTACACGGCGGTCTGGCAGGCTTGATCGGTCGACGCGATGCCGCAGTGTCCACATCAATGTTGCGGGATCATTGTCGTCGACTTTAAGCGGATCGCAGCCATAGGCGAGGCCCCAGCGCCCCAGATCTTCGACGATGGGCCGCAATGCATTGCCGGCGGCCGTCAAACGGTAGTCGTGGCCATTGCCATCCGCTCTCCGGGTTTTTTCGATGATCTTGTGGCCTTCGAGTTGGTGTAGACGTTCGACCAGCAATGCGCGGGACATCAACGGCACGCCGCGGTGGATATCGTTGAAGGTGCGTTCGCCCGACATGAGTTCGCGCAACACCAAAGGTGTCCAGCGCGTCGCGAACACCTCCGACGCTTTGGCAACTGGGCAAAATTGGCGGTAACCGCTCGCCATGGTGATATCGAACCACGTCCTGCGCGCGTAAGCATGTGACGGATGGTCGCGAGGGGGACGGCCGCCCCGTTGGTTTTGCCCCCGCTTTCAAATGCCAGGCATGCGGCATGGATGCCACACCGGGGCGCAATCTAGCCGGCAGCAATGGGTTGGGCTTGTTGCTGGCCGGCCAACACGGCTAAAGTTGATTCGATGACATTTGCGAGGGTCCCATGCGCTTGAAAATTTCGGCTGCCGCCATTCCCGCGATAGCGTTTGCCATTGCGGCATTGCTGGTGGCGGCTTCTCCTTCGGAGGCTGCAACGAAAAAGAAGAAGGTCACGGCTTCGGGTGAGGTGCGAACGCGCGTTCTGGTCTCCCGCCGGTCCTACCTTGATGCAGGAACTGAAGTGAAGCCCGGCACAACGCGGAAATATACCGATTATGCATTTCCGCCGGGCTCAAGCAGCTCGATTGATATGTATCATCGCGCCGGAGAATGGCCGACGTTTAACAACTATTCGCTGCCCGATCCGTTTTGGTTGCCGGGCTCCGGGCGAGGTTGGTGAAGTCTGAGCTTGCCTGAACCAGCATTACATTTTTGAGGCTGGATCCCCGCTTTCGCGGGGATGAGCGGAGGATGGGTTTCCAACACCCCCGCCCGTCCATCTTCGCGAAAGCGGGGATCCATTTTCTAAAATAAATGAAAAGCGAGAATTGTCGGCAAAGAACACGTTTGCTCTCGTTTAAATAATTTCATTTTAATTTTATCGAAAATTCGTTTCAAACCAAGCGTCCCCATTACCACATTGCCTAATCAGTCCCTGGTACTTCGACCGCACTACACTCACCGTTATCGAGCGCCCGTCCTGGGTCCAATCAAAATGTGAGGTCG
>DATAIA010000489.1:0-10284 GCA_036262895.1 Xanthobacteraceae bacterium | reverse complement strand
GCCGATCCAGGGCGTGCAGACCGTCGCAAGCTCAGGCCCGGTCACGACCGCAATCACGCCCGGCACCTGGCGCGCGGCCTCGACCTCAATGGCGCGGATCCGTGCGTGGGCGTGGGGGGAGCGTACGAACACCACATGCGCCATGCGGGGCAGGGTCAGGTCGCTGACGAACTGGCCACGGCCCTGCAGCAGGCGGGCGAGATTGGGGCGCGGTACCGAGCGGCCGATATAGCTGTTCGGCCGGTCCAGGGCGGTAAGCCCGGATTTTATGTCCGGTGTGATTTTCATCAGGGCTTTGCTCCGGCGCGGGCGCGGATGGTTGCCTCAACCGCATCGATGATGGCGTGATAACCGGTGCAGCGACAGTAATTGCCCGAGAGATGCTCGCGGATCTCCTCGCGGGTCGGTGCGTTTGTCTGATTCAGCAATTCGGCCGAGGTCAGCAACATGCCGGGGGTGCAATAGCCGCATTGCAGGGCGTTGCGCTTTTCGAAAGCGTCCTGCAAATCGGCAATCGCGCCGGAATCCGAAACGCCTTCAATCGTCTCGATAGCAGCGCCGTCGCATTGCACGGCCAGCATCAAACATCCGCGCACAATTTGCCCATTCACACGGACGGTGCAGGCACCGCACACGCCGTGTTCGCAGCCGACATGGCTGCCGGTCAGTCCCAGATCCTCGCGCAGAAAATCGACCAAGGTCTTGCGCGCTTCGACGGTTTCCGAAACCGGTTCGCCGTTTACCTGAAGCGAAATGGCGTGAAGGAGTTTCGCGCTTTCACTCATGATCGCGGCTCCAGTAATTGGCGCACTACACGCTTCAAGAGCACGCCCGCCAGATGAAGTTTCACTTTGCCCGAGGCTTGCACGTCATCTGCCGGATCGAGGTCCTGGGCGAGTGCCGCGCATGCTTTTTCGATTTGATCGTCATCGGAGCCATGTGTGAGCAAGGCTTCCGCCTGCCGGGCGCGGAGGGGGGTAGCGCCAACACCGAAATAACAAAGCCGCACGTCCCGTAATTTTTGGCCGTCGGCGCGCGCGCAGGCGGCCAGTCCGACCATGGCGTAATCGCCGTGCCGGCGCGCCAGTTCGGCAAATCCGATCCGTGTTTGGGGGCGGGCGGCTGGAACACGAATGGCCGTAATAATGTCGTGCGGTCCAAGCGCGGTCTCGAACAGGCCTTGAAAGAAGTCGTCGGCGTGGACCCGGCGTTTGCCGTCAGGTCCTTGGATCTCGACTTCGCCGGCAAGCGCCATCAGACAGGCCGGAAGTTCGGCCGCCGGATCGGCAAAGGCAATTGAGCCCGCCAGCGTGCCGCGATTGCGAATGGCGGGATGCGCGATATGCGGCAGGGCGGCTGCAATCAAAGGGGCCGCGCGCGCAATGACCGGCGATTGTTCGGCTTGCGCGTGCCGCACCAGCGCGCCGATCTCGACTATCCCATCCCGCTCGGTGATTGCGTCAAGACCCTCGATGCAGTTGATGTCAATCAACAGACTCGGGCTGCTCAAGCGCATGTTGAGCGTTGCCATCAGGCTCTGGCCCCCGGCCAGGATGCGCGCATCCTCGTTATCGCTCAATAACGCGATGGCATGATCAAGCGAGCGCGCCTGCGCATAGGCAAATGCCGCCGGTTTCAATCGACCCTCCCCGCGAACAGCTCGGTTGCCGTCCTTGTTTTTAGCTTTGCGACATCATCGGGGATCAATGAGTGCGCGGCAAGCCTTCGCTGGCATAGTTGTGTGCATCTATGGGACATAAACGGGATATCCACTCGCTATCCAAGGACAAGTCATGACGTTTTTGATTCTCTCCATCCCTGATCTTCCGATCATTGGAGCGTGGAGTGAATTTGAAAGGAGCCGGGGGGATCGACTCCCTTCTCTGTACTTGCGCGTGATGGGGAAGGTTAGGAGTGAGAAGCGGGGTACTGATGAATTTTTGAGCACATTGTAAAATCACGTCCTCACAACTCATGATGAAGAACGGATTTTGGGGCCATGTGCATATGCACAATCACCATGTGTGACAGTGCCGCGTGGATTCATGCGATGCATACAAATGATGCAAAAAAGTTGGATTTGTGTGGTTGATGAATTGTTGTTTTCGAGTTCGTGAATGTATGCGAAGCCGATTCGATGTCTTTCAGTAAGATTTCTTGAAAAGAAACAACTTCATCAAAAGCAACAACGAGGTGTGCACTACAGCACCAACCAGGAGGGCTGTTAACCTCCTAAGTCGTAGTTTTAAGACGTTTTCAACGCATCACATTTAAAGTTCCCGGCTACAGGGGTGGATTGGGAGTGTCTTGGTTTTCTTGGAGAGGGAAAACGTCATGAACGTCAATCGGTTCGTTTCCTGTGCGGTCGCGCTTCTAGCGCTTTTATCACTGCCATCACGGAGTGATGCTGGAAAGCTTGAGAAGCTGCGCCTTGATTACGCGGCTTACAATCCCGTTTGTCTGATTGCAAAAGAGCAGGGTCTTTTAGAGAAAGAATTCGCTGCCGACGGAACCGCGATCGAGTGGGTTGTCGGCACAGGCGCCCCCAAGGCCCTTGATGGGCTCGAGAAAAAGACACTGGATTTTGGCGGGATGGCCGGTAGCGCATCCCTGATGGCCCGTGCCGGTGGTGCCAAGATCAAATCAGTCTATGTTTTTTCTCGACCGGAATGGACGGCGCTTGTCGTTCCGGCAAATTCTCCTTTGAAGTCTGTCGCCGATCTTAAGGGCAAGAAGATTGCCGTCACCAAGGGAAGTGATCCACACGCGTTTTTGTTGCGCGCGCTTGAAAATGCGGGATTGTCCGAAAAGGACGTGATCCTTGTCCCGATGCCGCACGCTGACGGACGAAAAGCAATGGAGGCGGGCGAAGTCGACGCTTGGTCCGGCCTTGATCCGATGATGGCGCAGGCCGAACTCCAATCGAACGCACGTTTGTTGTTCCGCGACCCCTATTTGAACACGTATGGCCTTTATAATGTTCGCGAAGATTTTCTCGCGGCAAATCCGGATGTGATTGCCCGCGTGCTCAAGGTGCTTGAGCAGGCGCGGGAATATGCATTGCAGAATCCGGAAGCTCTGAAAAAGATGCTGATCCAAGTGGGAAAGCTCGACGAGGCGGTCGCGGCCCGTCAGCTTGAGCGTACCGATCTGCGCAAGTCGGCAATCGGCAGCGCCCAGCAACGCACGATCAAAGCGGCTGGTGAAGTGCTGCAGCGGGTCGGCGTTGTGCCGGCAGGTATCGATATCGAAAAAGTCGTGAATGATCTGCTTGACGGCACGTTCACGGCAAAATTCGCCAGCGCGAATTAAGCTCAATCGAGGCTTCTGCTCATCGCCGTGGCGACGGTCCGATTGGGTTTTGATTGAACGAACTGTCGATGCGGGGGGCTGCATGCCCCCGCATCAAAAAGCGTTGCACAAGGCCAGCGCTCGCGTTGTGCCGGCAGGAATTGATATTGCCTAAATACGTAGACATTTGAATGCCATCCCCCAGGAGGCGAGTGCCATGAAGCAACAACTGTTGCTTTAAGGACTTCTCAATGCATCATACTTTATAGTTATCGCACGGAATAGACGGGGTTGTTTCGGCCTGACAGAAAGGGCTTTACGATGAACACCAGTCGTTTGACTTCCTGCGCGATCGCGGTGCTGGCAAGCATTTTATCGCTGACAATGCCAAGCCAGGCTGGAAAGCTTGAAAAGCTCCGGGTTGATTTTGCCACTTACAATCCGGTCAGCCTGGTTCTGAAGGAACAAGGCTTCCTTGAAAAAGAATTTGCCGCGGACGGCACCACCATTGAATGGGTCTTCAGCGCTGGCAGTAACAAAGCGGTTGAAGGTCTCGATCAAAAAACAGTCGATTTCGGTTCCACCGCAGGTTCCGCAAGTCTGCTGGCTCGTGCCAGTGGATCGCCGATCAAAGTGATCTATGCGTATTCGCGTCCGGAATGGACGGCGCTCGTTGTTCCGGCAAACTCTCCTTTGAAATCCGCCGCCGATCTCAAGGGCAAGAAGATTGCCGCCACCAAAGGTACTGAACCGTACATCTTTATGCTGCGGGCCCTGGAAAATTCGGGCTTGTCCGAAAAGGACGTCACGGTTGTTTCAGTACAGCACGCTGACGGTCGAAAGGCGATGGAAGCGGGCGAAGTCGATGCGTGGGCCGGCATTGATCCGCTCATGGCACAAGCTGAACTTCAAACAAACGCGCGCCTGCTGTTCCGCGACCCTTACCTGAACACATATGGTGTTCTCAACGTTCGCGAGGATTTCCTGGCAGCCAATCCCGACGTGATTGCTCGTGTGATCAAGGCCTACGAGCAGGCACGGGAATATGCATCGCAGAATCCCGATGCTCTGAAGGCCGTGCTGGTCAAGGCTTCAAAAATCGATGCCGCGGTCGCGGCCCGGCAACTGGAACGCACCGATTTGCGTAAGCTGGCGCTCGGCAGTGCACAGCAACGCACGCTCAAGGCGGCCGGGGAAGTGCTGCAGCGGGTCGGTGTGCTGCCTGCGAGTGTCAATGTGGAGAAGACCGTGGGCGACATGATCGACGGCACCTTCACGACCAAGCTCAGCAGCGCGAATTAGAAAAACCCACGATGCAAATCTAACCAGGACAACGTATCGCGTCACATAAACGGTAAGGACCAGAGACGATGAAGCTTGTCATGCCGGCTCTCCGCATCGGTGTTCGCGGCCGACTGTGGATGGCATTCGGAGTCATCTCTCTGTTGCCGATTGTCGCGGCTGCGGTGTCCTGGTGGGCTTTCGGTTTGATCGGACGTTCGGTTGATGCGGTGGCGGGCCAGGCTCTTCCCCGCATCGAAATATCGCTTAATCTTGCAAGGCAGGCTGATCGCGTCGTGCTGGCGGGTGCCAATCTCGCCGACGCGCGCAATCTGGGAACCTTCGAAGCACAAAAGAAATTGGTCGAAGACGAGGCGGCTCAAGTCGAGGCACTGCTTGAGCAGCTTCGGATCAACGGCGTATCCGGGGATCGTATCTCGACGATCAAATCGACGATCGCTGAGTTGCGCGCCAGCACCGAAAGGACTGCGTCTTTCGTCAAAGAAAGAATCGGCGCGGACGCGCAACTGTTGTCGATTGAGCAACAGGTGGTTTCGCTCGCCCAACGATTTTCCGTGAGCATGGAACCGCTGACGACCGAGCAGCACTCAACGACAATCGGTGTTGCCGGGGAGGCCGCCAGGGAGAATATGTCATCCGATGAACGTCGGGTCACGCAGACGAGAATCCGGAACATCGCCGACGGCACGCGCGCGCTCGGCCGCATGAGCGCCTCAAACGCGGCATTGCAGTCGGCGTTTGCGGGAATCCCCAATGCCCAAAATTTGGCGGATCTTGATCGGATCGCGCAAAATATCCGCCGCGAAATGGGAACGCTTGAATCCGCGCTCGATGATCTCGACGATAAGCCGCAGAAGGCGCTGGGCGGTCTGGTCGAGGAATGGGTGAAGTTGGGCAAAGTCAACGCGACTCAGGTCAGGCGGGCAAGCCTCACCGCTGAGCAAAATCGCGTGACCGAAATGGAGGCGAGCAAGAAACTCGCCAAGGATCTTGCAAGCGCGATTGAAGCCGGCGTTCAGGCCTCCAAGAAAGATGCCGATAACACCACGGCAGAAGCGCGCGGGGTGGCTGCCAGCAGCAAGATGTCATTGTTTGCGACAGCCGCTGTTGGCTTGGTGCTCGCGGTCGTGATTGGTTGGTTTTATGTCGGACGTAATGTTGTCGGCCGCTTGTTGCGGCTCGAACAATCGATGCGCGCTTTGGCGGACGGCAATCTTCAAACGGAAGTCGCCAAAGCCGGCAACGACGAAATCGGGCTGATGGCGCAAGCGCTTCAGGTGTTCAAGGAGAATGCCATCGAAACGCATCGTCTCCACGAAGAACAACGCCAGGAGCATGCGGCAAAGGAAACCCGGGCTGCGTCGGTCGATCGTTTGCTGGTGGAATTCGAATCATGCGTGAAGGGTCGGCTCGGAGCTGTTGCAACCGCCGTCAGTGCGCTCGACACCACTGCAGAGAGTATGGCGCAGGTCGCCGAACAGACAAAAAATCAGGCAAGTGTTTCGGTTCATTCGGCTGAGAGCACGTCAAGCAATGTGCAGGCGGTCGCGGCTGCCGCCGAGGAAATGGCAAGCACGCTTGGCGAAATTTCCAAGCAGGTTGTCACGTCCAGCAATGTGGCGCGTCAGGCGGTCCGTGAAGCGGAAGGCTCCAACGACAAAGTGCGCGGTCTTGCGGATTCGACCAAAAAAATCAGCGATGTGGTTCGACTCATCAATGAAATCGCGGCGCAGACCAAACTGCTGGCGCTCAATGCAACAATTGAGGCGGCGCGTGCCGGAGAAAGCGGCAGGGGTTTTGCTGTTGTCGCAGCCGAGGTCAAGAGCCTCGCGGCGGCAACCGAACGCGCAACGGAAGAAATCGTCACGCAGGTTGCGGCGATGCAGCAGGCGACAGATAGCGCCGTGACCGCGATCCAGGGCATCGGCGGAACCATTGCACAAATCGACGAAGCGGCCAGTTCGATTGCAGGGGCGGTTGAGGAACAGTCGGCGACAACCGGCGAAATCGCTCGCAACGTTCAGCAGGCGGCGGTCGGCAGCGCCGAAGTATCGGAAAACATCGCCCATGTCTCGGAGGCTGCGTCGCAGACCGGGACGGCGGCAAATTCGGTGTTGTCCGCGGCAACCGAGCTCAAACGCCAGTCGAACGATATGCTGTCGGAGATCGAGCGTTTTATCGCCGGCATCCGCGCGGCGTAATCAACGCATTTCTTCCTTTTTTCTCCCTCCGCTTGCAGGGGGAGGGAAAAGAAGTGGTGGCACCCAATGGAAGAGGGAAGCAGAGATCGATATCAATCCTGATGCTGCCAGAAGCTGAGGGCGCCTTGCGATAGTGAGCCGCCGAGAACGCAGGGCAGGCCGAACTCCACCTGGCCGAGGACGCCTGCGGCCAGGCAACCGGCGGCCACCGCGCCGACGCCGACCTGGCCCCAGAACGAAACATCGCGCTTATATCCCGGACCTTTGGTCTTGAGTTCTTCCATGGCGGCAAGTGCGTCCTTGCGTAGCCGCGCGATCTGCACGGTATCGGCACCCTCGATCACTTCGTTGAGGACGACAGCCACTTCCTTCGGCTGATGTTTGACTTCGGATTTGAGGAATTCGCGCAGGCCATTGTCGCGCACGGCGTAGGTCGCGAGCGTGTAGCGCGCCATGCTGCCGATCGTGAGTTTATCGGTGCTGTCGCGATCCTTCGCCCAAGGCAGCATGCTGATGACGCGCAAGATCGGCGCATAGGAGCCACTGGCGAAATAATAGCCCCACAAGGTGTCGAGCAATTCGGGGCTTTGATCGAAGGTCAGCGGTTTGCGCACTTTCGGTTTTTCGCCAAAGGTGAAAACGTCCTTCATCTTCTCCCCAAAGCTCGGCTTTTGTTCCTCCATCGCGATTTGGGTGAGCGTCGGCAGCTTGCCCGCGAGATATTCCTCGATCATCACGCGGCGTGCGGGAATGCGATCGGCCAGTTTGCGCATCAGGCCTTTCCAATCAGGCAAACCGGAATAGGCGATGGCGCGCACCAGCACCCATTGGTCTTCGGGCGGCATTGGCATCATTTTGTTGACGAGATCTTCCGCCCGGCTTGGATTTGCGCCAAGCGCGCCGGCGATGAACCCGACATAGATGCCGCCGGAGTCCGGATCCTTGAACGCGTTAGCGCGCGTGAGAATACGCACCGCAATCGGCACTTTGGCGGGTTCCGGCTTGGCGCGATAATTGTAGATCCAGCGCTGCACGATTTCGCCTGAGGCGCGCTCGTCGAGTTGTACCGGTGTGCCGGTTGCCGCTCGCGCTGGTTCAAAATAGCCAAAAGCGGCAGTCGAAAAAACGAGAAGGGCTGTAACAACACTCCGCATGGTCCCCACTCCAAAACGCGATCGCCACAGCACACGCTTTGGGATCGGACTTCATGCCTCCGACACGGTGTTGGCCCGAAAGTTAGAAACTGTTTCGGGCACCTCAGCGGAGCATTCGTGAAATCTGCTGAACTTGGGCGCGCAAATTGTGGCGAGACGGGGATGATCTTCCCTCGCCCCGTTCTTTACGGGGAGAGGGTGCTGAGCGAGCAGAGCGAGCGAAGCGGGTGAGGGGCATTAGCGAGCGAAATCGGCCCCTCATCCGACACCTCACTGTGTTCGGTGTCACCCTCTCCCCGTCCGCGGGGAGAGGGAGAACAAGCGGCGCTTCCTCTTCAAATTCCCAAAAATAAAAAAGGCGTGAGTTCTTTCAAGAACTCACGCCCAGATTATGAAGGCTTGTCCTGAGCCGCGTCGCCGCGGCCGAGAACAGATCTTAGAAGTGGTAGTTCACGCCGAGGCGGAACACGTTATTCTTCAAATGGCTGCTAACCGGAATGTTGAATGGGGCAAACGTGTGGTTGCCAGTATCAATGTAGAGATATTCGGCTTTCGCGCTCCAACGGTCCCAGAACGCCCATTCGACGCCGCCACCGGCCGTCCAGCCCGACTTCGTTGAAGACTCGGAGGCGGTGCCGAAACCGGTAATGGTTGTATCCAGCTTCACCTCTGTACCAGCCCAGCCACCCGTTCCATAGACCATCCAGCGGTCCCAGGCCAAACCAATGCGGCCCCGAACTGTCGCAAACCATGGCGTCTTGGCGGAGAGGGTGACGATCCCTGAGGTTTCGGTGCCCTTTTGCGACGAACCCTGGATGTCAGCTTCGACGCCGAGGACGATATTGTTGATCTGATAGTTGCCACCGATCTGACCACCGCCAACGACACCGGAGAAGTCGCTGTCGCCGCTAGTCCATGCGCCACCGAGGTTCACACCGGCATAGATGCCAGTCCAGTTGAACACCATCGGGGCCGCCGCTGCCGGGGCCTTGTACATCGGCGCGCGCATATCGGCGGCCTGAGCACCAGCGTGCAAGCCCATGGACAGTGCTGCGCCGAGCGCAAGAGCGAGTAGACGTGCCTTCATTTGATTTCTCCTGAAACCCCAGGTTGAGATAATTACGAGGATGTCTTTTACGTGATGGGCTCGCCTTTGTGGAGGTAATTTGGTGCCGTTTGAACGGAGCACGGTTGAATCCCAAAAGGCTGTGGCGAAAACAACACAAGTTGTGTCCAATAGCGGATGTTGGAGGGGCGTATGACGACATTTAAAGTGGGTGATCTCACCGTTCATCGCGTGATCGAACAGGAACGGCCGTTTATTGCGGCGCGTGACATGCTGCCCGGCTTGTCGGACGAGGTGCTCGCGGAGAATCGCGACTGGCTCATCAAAGCCGGCGCGCTTGAAGCCGGCACCGACCAGATGATTCTCTGCTTCCAATCCTATGTGGTGCGCACGCCTCATCATGTGGTGTTGATCGATTCCTGCATCGGCAACGACAAGAACCGCGCGGCGCGTCCCGCCTGGCACATGAAAACCGATGACACCTGGATGCGCTCGCTCGCCAGCCACGGCCTTTCGGTCGATGACATCGATGTCGTGATGTGCACGCATCTTCATGCCGATCATGTCGGCTGGAACACGCGGCTTGAAAACGGGCGTTGGGTGCCGACCTTCCCGAAGGCGCGGTATTTGTTTTCCGCGCGCGAGCTTGCCTTTTGGGAAGGGCAAAACGCCAAGACGCCCGTGCCGGCTGTGGTCGACAGCGTGCTGCCGATCGTTGCCGCGGGCCGCGCCGAACTCGTCACCAGCGATCACGCGCTGGACGATCACATCCGCCTGATGCCGACACCCGGCCACACGCCCGATCACTTCGCGGTACGGCTTGGCCGCAACGGCAATGAAGCCGTCGTCACCGGCGATCTCATCCACTCGCCGCTACAGGTGCGCTATCCCGAACTTTCGCCGAAGTTCGATCTCGATCCGCAGCACGCGGCCAAAACGCGGCGTAATTTTTTTGAAGGCTTGTGCGATACGCCGACGCTGTGCTGCACGGCGCATTTCCCCTCGCCGTCTGTGGGGAAGATCAAGAGATGGGGAGATGGGTTTCGGTGTGAGGGGGTGCGGTGAACCGATTGCGAGCCGCCAGATAATCAATCGGATTTGCCTTCAATCTCACTGCGGATTTCATCCAGGCGCTTGCCTTGATGAGACCACTCCCATGGGCCTGAGACAGCGTCCCAATCATATCCAAGTTCATTAACTGCTTGAAGCGCGGCGTCGGATAAAGAGGTTTCGTTTCCTTTGTACTCGACCTTGTTTTTGTCGTCGACAG
>DATAIA010000488.1:0-1747 GCA_036262895.1 Xanthobacteraceae bacterium | reverse complement strand
CGAGCCGTCGGGCAGAATGGGCACGCGCAGAATCGTCCCCGCGCCGGTCACCGAAATATAAGCGGCTCCGGCAAAGAGCTTGATGCCGTTCGGACCAATGGGCAGCCCGCCGGCGGGCGGGACTAGCAAATTGCCCGTCAGCCATGGGCTGGCGCTCGCGGTTCGCAGGTCGACTTTCCAGATCAAATTGGCGGTGTCATCCGCAACCAGGAAGGTGTTGGGACTGAAAAGCGTCACGCCATTCAAGAATCCCGCACCCGCGATCGTTGTCACCAATGTGCGCGTACCGTCCCGCGCAAAACGATAGATTGACATGCCGCTTGCTCCGATGACGGTTCCGTCCGTAAGAGCTTACGTCCGGCATCCGTCAGGAGGGATGCCCCCCTACACGGCCAAGGTCCTTTCGGATGCCGAGATCGACGACATCTACGCGTTCCTTAAAACCGTAGTGGCCCCACGACCGCTGAAAGAAATTCCGCTGTTGAATCCGTAGCGCTCTTCCGGAAGTCTGCTATTGGGCCGGCACGACCGCGATGCTTTCCAATCCGGCCTTAGAGTCCTCCATCGCCGTGCCCGGCAGCTCATGGGTGGGTTACGCCATCAGCAAACCGGCGCAGTTCGCTTACTTGGCGCAAAAGATCGACGTTCAGATCGCAGAGTTGCGGGGCATGCTCAATGGTGGTTCCGCATCGCCGGCGGCCAAACCCGCAACGACCAAGAAAGGCGGCCGGCAATTCAGTCCGGCCGCGCTGCAGCGAATGAGGGAGGCCCAGCAACGACGGTGGGCTAAGGTCAAGCGCGAGACTGCGCCCGTGGCTGAAGTGCCCAAGCCCAAAAGAAAGATCAGTGCGGCTGGTAGAAAGCGCATCGCTGAGGCGCAGAAGAAGCGCTGGGCTGCCAAGAAGGCCGCGTAAGGTCGTGGCTGCGGCGCCGTTCGCGCAGCTTGGGTGACAAGTCCGGCACGCAGGCTATGACCTGCGTATTCCATGGTCTTTATGCGGACTTTTCACAGTTGAGTGCCCAGGGAACGCCAAACTGATCGGTGAAAACGGCAAAGCGGTGCGCCCAGAAGGTATGCTGAAGCGGCATACGAATTGTTCCTCCTTCCGACAGCTCACGGTACAGACGCTCCACATCGCCTTCACTCGGGTGGAGCATGATGCAGAATCCCCTCGGGGATTCATACGAATGCGGAGCCGGATCGGAGCCCTGCAATTGGGTGTTGCCGATGGTCAGTGTAGCGTGGGCGACCTTCCGGCTCCATTCCGGCGGTGCATCCTTTGCCATCGGCGAGTCGCCCCAAGCGAGCATGAAAGTGATCTTGCCGTTCAGGCATCGTTCATAGAAGCGAAAAGCGGCTTCGCACCGGCCGTCAAACGAAAGACTAATACAGGGATTCAGCTCCATGAAATTCATTATCGCGGCCGCCCACCTCATAGTCTTGATATATGGAAGTTCGCTGGCGATTCAGGCCCTTCCCGGACCGCGGACGACCTCAGGATGACGATTGCATCATCGATCGCCGTACTGGCATTGTACCGGATCGCTCCCTATCGGCTGCGGCTCGTCCGAATCCGATGGCATTCCTGTACCTGGAGGAGAAGGGGCGGCACCGGCGGGGTTCGATGTGTCCCTCGGGCGCATCTGCAGGGAACCTCCGCTGGTCCACCGCTGCTTCAGCGGTCGAGGAGAGGTCCCCCCCCTTTTAAAACAGCCCAGCAAAGTTTGTTTTGCAATCACAGCTCTA
>DATAIA010000487.1:0-4614 GCA_036262895.1 Xanthobacteraceae bacterium | reverse complement strand
CTGATCCTCAATCTGCCATGGCAGCAGGGTGACACGTTCGGCGTGTCGTTCGTCTACTCGAATGGCGCGCTCGAATACGTCGGCAACCAGAACAACTATACCTTCTATAAAGGTAGCGAAGTTGCTCTCGGCTTTATCGCCAACGGTGTCTACACCGGTACATCTGCGGCAACCGGAACGGGCATCGAGCTGACCACAGGCTGGAGCGTAACGGCTGGTCTCGAGCACTACTGGACGCCTGCATTGCGGACGTCTCTCTATGGCGCGTACCAGAAGTACGAATATAACGATGTGGCTACATCGCGAGTTTGTACCGCATCAGCAGCTCAGCTTAACTTGGGCTTGGTGGGCGGCGCGTCGACCTGTAATCCGGACTTCTCGGTTTGGCAGATCGGTTCACGGACCGTCTGGAATCCGGTCAAAAACCTGGATGTTGGCGTCGAAGTGATCTACAGCAAAATCCAGAGCGCATTTGGCGGTTCTGCAAACTTGCCGTCGGTGGGCTCCCAGGCTGCGGGTACCACTTACAACATTACGGACCTGGACCAAGTCGCCGGCATGTTCCGTGTCCAACGGAACTTCAATCCCTGATCGTCTGATCAAGGTTTGTTTGATTTTTCAAAGAGTCCCCGGCAGCTTGCTGCCGGGGATTTTTTTGTAACGCGACCTTACTGATCGAGAATATTTTTAGTTACAGAGTTGCGTTCTTCTCGCAATGTCCGACGAAATTTTCGATCTGTTTGATAATTCCAGGTTCGACGAGCAGAGGTGCATGTCCCTGATCGGGCACCTCTATAGCCTCTGTGTAAGAAGCGCGCCGCGCTCGCATCGCTTCAATTGTTTTTGCGGATAAAATATCCGAGTTGGCGCCGCGGATAATCATCAGCGGTTTTTCTGCTAACGCATCGAACTGTGCCCACAAATCAGGAACAGGCTTTTCCGGATCAAAGTCTTGGAGTGTGGCGGCAAGTGCTGGATCATAGAGCAGAACGAACTCGCCCGATTTTTCCGTCCAGGTCCGTTTGGCTTGGCGCAGCCAGTCTTCAGATTTGAGCTTTGGGAATTGTGCCTCACCGAGTCGGCGCAAAATCTCTGCGCCGTCCTCGAAACTGGACGGGGTCGGTAATTTGCCGACATACCCTTTGATCCGCATCAGTCCGGCAGGCTCGATCACCGGGCCGATGTCATTGAGCACCACACCAGCAATTGCTTCCGGCCGAAGCGTGGCGAGCAACATCGTCAGAATGCCGCCGCGTGACGTCCCGACAAAAACGGCCCGCGCGATGTTGAGGCTTGAAAGTACGGTGATGAGGTCAGCAACCTCAACCGAAAGCGCATAGTTCGCTGGGTTTTTGTCGTAATCTGATTGCCCACGCCCGCGATAATCCAAGGCAAAGACCTGCCGCGGCCGTACCGCGCTCGTTGCCAGTGCAATTGCGAGTTCCTCAAAGTCCGCGCTCGAACGCGACAACCCGGGAAGGCACACCACAGGCAGTCCAGTGGCTTCGGCGCTTCCAAAAGCCCGAACGTGCAATTTGAGTCCGTCTGCTGCTGTGACAAAGAGATCCTGCCAATCAGCCATTTGCGATCTGGGTCCATCAAGGAAAGATTGATGAGGACGATGGGGCGCACCTTTGTTCGTATATTGTTTCTTTCAACGGCATTTCTGGATTCCCGCTTTCGCGGGAATGAGCGGCTGGGTTAGTCCAAAATCCTGGTTTCCTCGGAACGTGTAGCGGTCTGAAGTGTCGTTACTCTCCGCTCATCCCCGCCAAGCGCGCAGCGCGCGAGCGGGGATCCAGCTCTTGATTAAATCGCATCTTATCAATTGCCTGATGCGCCTCGGTGCATGTCGGCTTCGATCATCAATCGCGATCCCATGCCGAGCCGTGCCCGATACACCTGCATGTTTTCCATCACGCGCTGCACATAGTTGCGCGTCTCCGAGAATGGGATGCGTTCGACCCAATCAACCGGATCGACATTGGGATCGCGCGGATCGCCGTAGCGTGCAACCCATTCACGCACTCTTCCGCGCCCGGCATTATATCCGGCAAAGGAAAGAATGTAGGAGCCGCGATAATCCTGAAGGAGGTCGCCCAGTTCGGCGGCGCCCATTTGTGTATTGTAAACCGGATCGTTCGCTAGCCGTTTTTGGTTGTATGCGATGTTGAACTTCTTTGCGACATAGCGGCCTGCTTCAGGCGTGACCTGCATCAATCCCATAGCGTTCGCCGTTGAAAGGTCGCGCTGATTGAATGCGCTCTCCTGCCGAACAATTGCATATGCAACGCTCCTATCGATGCTTGGTCCGATCGCGTTGTAGTTCGGAATCCCAACAGTCGGGAATGCAATGTGCTCGACCGCCAGGCTGCGTCCCAACGCCGCCTTTCCGATCAACAATAGTGACCGTGCATCCCCGTGCTCCTCGACAACCTGGCCAACCGCAGTAAGGATGCCAGTGTCGTTGAGCCGTTCTCCAAGATCGGCCGCTAACGGAATAACGAGGTCACGCTCGCCAAGGGCGTAGAGAATAGCAGTTGCCCGTACGACTTCAGAGTTTCGCTGGGCTACCGTTGGCGTGGGAAGGGGCCGCAAAGCGATTTCGTTCAGGCCCAGTTTTGCGCGAGCAAGTTGCCCATAGTACGCGGTGCTATGGCGGGCAGCAGACTCATAGTGCTCTCGTGCCTCGCGTGTTCGCCCCATCGCTTCAGCCGCCCGGCCTTGCCAATAGTGCGAACGCCCCAGCGTGATAGGATTCAGTGTCCCTTGTCCCACACGCACGAAGTGGCTCATGGCGAGTTCAGGATTGCTGAGGAAGCGCAATGCAATCCACCCGGCCGTGAATTCATGCTCTCCTCGATAGTTCTCGCGAGGGGGGACAACAGCATCCCGTGCAACGTGATAAGCGGTTTGGGGATCGCCAATGTCGAGCAGCTTTCGAGCCAAAAGCCGTCGTTCGACCCACCACTCGTCCGCCCCAGTAATTTGGCCGGGATCGCGGGGAGCGCTCAGCATCAGCGCGCCGGCTTCCGCAATGCGGTCATTGCGGCGCAGCCATTGAATCCGGCTGATAATATAGCCAGGGTCGCGACGTGACTCTGTGGGAATGGCTTCAAGCAGTGCCAACGCATTCGACGCTTTACGAATGACGGCAACCCTTGCTTTCGCAACGGCCAAATCCGCACCGCCCAGCCGGGTGGCGATGCGCATCCCGCCGTCGATATCCTCTGCAAGGAATCGGCGATCCATCCGCGCGCGATGATCGGCGCTGGTCAAGGCATCTGGAAAGGCCTCGAGCACTTGCGCTTCCAGTTCGCGGGAGAACGTATCGTTGCGCCAGGCTTCACGCACATATGCGTAGGCACCCGTACGGTTGCCCTCGGCTATCAACGCGCGGGCGTATGCGAACCGTCCTTTCGGCGTTTCGGGTTTGGCGTTGCCGAAAAATCCGCGGATCGTCGCGAGGTCGCGCTTGTCTTCCCACAGCGTACCTTCACCTCGTCGACGCAGCATGGCAATGCTCGGCCATCCGGGATTGGCGTTGATAAAGGCGAGATAGCGTTCAAGGCTCGCGTGGCAATCGTCGCTTCGAAGATAAGCCCATTCCACGAGCTTTTTACCGGCCGGATCGCTGATCGACTTTACAAGTTCGTTGAGTTGATCGGTTTTACCGCGCCGAATGAGATCGAGAGCATGCTTGATCGCGCTTCGATCGGCTGACGAAATATCATTCGGCAATGCCGATGAAGATGAGAGAGGGGCGGCTAGCCGCGCTGTTTGTGGCGCGACAGCTCCTGAATGGTCGCTGGAGCGCGCGCGTGGGATCGGAACGCGCGGTGGTTCCGACCGAGCGGCGTCGGTGAGCGCAATCATCAGCGTCGCTGCAAGGCAAAATCTGTTGGTCCGTTTCCCCATCATTCCTTCCGCAACGTTCCTCACCCCACTGTCATTCTTGAGGCAACCGGCCCAGTCATTAGCACGGTTTTCATCAGTCCCGGATTCCCAATTATGGGGTAGCCTTTCGGGCATCGAGAACCGAACGAGGATGAAGAAATATCCTTTGTAATCAATACGTTGTTGTTTTTTTTCGATAAAATTATGCTCTTGCTGATACTGGTGCGAAATGCCAAGGCTGCCATACTTCGAGCCAGCGGCTGGTCACATCGGTGGTAAATACAAGGCAAGGGGCGCAACGGGGCTTTTAACGAAGTCGACAAAACGTTATCTCTAAGGAACAATCGCAGGACACAGTGCTATCTAAGGAATCCCGTCATGACCGCCAAGACGAGCTTCAAGGGCTCATTCACTGCGCTCGTCACGCCATTTTCCAATGGTGCGCTGGATGAGCGTGCGTTCCGCGACTTGGTGGAATGGCAAATTACTGAGGGCACCAATGGCCTTGTGCCGGTGGGCACGACGGGGGAAAGCCCGACGCTGAACCACGATGAGCACAAGAAGGTCGTCGAGTGGTGCATCGATCAGGCGGCTGGCCGGGTTCCGGTCATCGCGGGAGCAGGGTCGAATTCAACGTCGGAAGCGGTCGAGCTGTCGCGGCATGCCGAAGAGGCCGGTGCAGATGCGGTTTTGATCGTCACGCCCTATTACAACAAG
>DATAIA010000486.1:0-1745 GCA_036262895.1 Xanthobacteraceae bacterium | reverse complement strand
CTGCCTTCGCAGGGTCGGGGCGTCACGCGAGCGCAGCTGAATATGCACATTAGCGCGTCTCGCGACGCGGACACGCTGTATCAGCTGGCGGAGGGCGAGAAGGTCGACGTGCTGAAGCGCGCGACGACGGAGCGTGTGCAGAAGAACGCTCCCGTGCCGACGGCGAAGAGCAAAGGGATAGACGCCAAGCCGGAGGAGCCGGTCAAGTTGTACGACGACTACTGGCTGGTGAAAAGCCAGGCCGGGCACTATGGCTGGGTTCTGGCGCGCATGGTGGATTTAGATATTCCGGTGGAGGTAGCGCAGTACGCCGAAGGGCAGCGGATCCAGGGTGCGTATGTGCTGAACCAGGTGGACGAAGACGGGAAGCAGATTCCGCAATACCTGGTGGTGCTGAGCGAGCCGAAAGATGGCATGCCGTACGACTACAACCAGGCGCGCGTGTTCACCAGGAACACGAGGAAGCATCGGTACGAGACTGCGTATCGTGAGCGCAATTTCATGGGGTTCTTCCCGGTGAAGGTGGGGACCGAAAACTTCGACAAAGAGGGCGTGCTGCCGATCTTCGTGCTGCGAGTGCAGGCGGAGAACGGGCAAGTGATCGAACGCAAGTACAAGTTGAACAGCACGACGGTCCGGCGAGTTGCCGGTGCGGAAGATCAGAAGATCGCGACGATCAAGAAGGAAGAAAAAGGCGGCAAGCCGAAAGCTCGCCGCCGCTAGCTTAAGCTGCGTACTTCTCCCACGGACTCCGACGACTCATCTGTCGTTTGCGAAGGTAAACTCCGAGTCCTAGCGCGGCACCTCCCAATGCAACCGCAGTGGCAGTACGCTTTACCGGATCCGGAGGAGCCGGGGGAAGATAATTGATCCCGTCTGCATCGGTTTCAACAGGACGTTCGACATAGCGCCCGCGCGGAGGCGCCTGGATATCCTGCGCCAGTCTCTGCAACCCACGAAGTGCTTCGCGGCCGGCAAAGGGCTCGCCGTGTCCGGCGGCCAGAAGGTCTGGTTTGAGTTTGGCCAATTTGCGGACGGACTCCTGCGCCTGCTCCCAATCGCTGGTGTAGTAGGCGGGTGGCCGGCAGACCTGCGGACGTTTGCTGACGAGCTCGAACATGTTGTCCTGGTTAATGGTGGTGAAGGCGTCGCCCGCGATCAAGACCCCATCTGACTTGCGGTAAAAGGAGACGTGGCCCGGCGTGTGGCCGGGAGTATGAATCCGCTCCCAGCCGTCGAGGCCGGGAAGTTTGCGGTTCGGCAACTCCTCAACGTAGTCGCTGAGGTCGATCTTCTGGTTCGGGATAAGACGGACCATTTGCGACATGAAGCCGCCCACGGTGGGATCGGGTGGGGGATATTTCTCGCGGCCATCGACGAACGGAAGTTCCAGCCTGTGAGCAAAGATGGAGACACCCCATTGCTCGGCCAGGTCGCTGGCGGACCCGGCGTGATCGAAATGGCCGTGGGTGAGATAGATACACTCGGGTGGGTTGTCGTGCCCAAAACGCCGCTCGGCAGCTTCGGTGATTGTGTCGGCGTAACCCTGCGTTCCACAGTCGATAAGGACCCACTGGTCGGAGTTGCCGACCAGATAAGCATTCGAAATGCCTGTAGGAATGCGAGTCACTTCGGGAGCAATCTGTCGTATGTCTTTCATTGTAAAGGCCTCTGGGTTGGAAAGATGCGTGGGTGCGGAAACGGGATGGGCGCGGCCAACAGCGCATTTCCAAGCGGAATCCAAG
>DATAIA010000485.1:0-4668 GCA_036262895.1 Xanthobacteraceae bacterium | reverse complement strand
CTGCGAGCCCATAACTGCCTGGAAAAATCAACCACAAGATCAGCCCCCCGAGCATTGCGAACGGAGCGAGGATCCACAGCAACAGCGCAACGCCCACCCCTGCCATTAACAGCACCAGCGGCAGAAACAGCAGCACAAAAGCCGCGATGACCATCCCAAAAAATAGCTCGATCAGGATCATGGGATCCCTCCTGTCCTACAGCGTCCGGCACCACCGAGCTCGATTTTTCAAGGGATAGGTAGGAACAGTAACACACGAGGACCAGCCCCTCGCGCACTCAATTTTCGCAAACCATCAGGACGCTCTCAGTTGATCGGGAATCGGCATCATAGGCACACCCGACGCGCAAATATGCTCCCAATGAGGTCTGTGCCGCGATGTTCGAGAACGAAACGCAGGTTCGAAGGCTGACGAGACCTTAACCATTCAAACATACAAATATGCAAGGAGCGATGCTGCCATATTTGCGGCATCCTGGCAGTCATTGAGGCAACATGAAGAACTCAATCAAGACAAAGTTCCTCGCCCTCGTAGGAGTTGTCTTTTTAGTGTTTTTTGTATCGTTCGCCTTGATTGGTTTGCTTGGCAAAAATGAGCTTGTTCGACTTGGCCTCGAGTCAGAACTTGACGCTGTTGCCCAAGGATTAGTGGCGACAATCGAAGCCGAAGGCGTGCGGTCGCGATCCTTAGCTGAGGGCGTTGCTTCCGACCCTGCCGTCGTTGAAGCTTTCGCGGCACGCGACAGAGCGGGTCTTCTGGCCCACGTGGGCCCCATCTTCAAGCAACTGCAAGAGACCGCTGGCGCGGAACAGATGCAGTTCCATTTGGCGCCGGCGATTTCATTTCTTCGGGCTCATCAACCGGGGAAATTCGGAGACGACCTGTCGTCATTTCGCGAAACAGTTGTGCAAACAAACGGCGACCGCAAACCGCGAGAAGGTCTCGAGAACGGTGTTGCCGGATTCGGTATTCGCGGAGTTGTGCCGGTTTTTTCGAAGGGTCAACATATCGGATCGGTCGAATTCGGCATGACATTTGGCCAAGGATTCGTGCAGGCATTCGCCCATCGGATGAAAGCCAACATAGCAATTTACATCCAGGCGAAGGATGGCTTGAAGCGGCTCGCCTCGACCTTCGATCAGGCCTGGGAGCCATCGTCTGCTCAGATGCAGCTTGCGTTGATGACCGGCGCAATCGACCTTGATGCCGCGATCGGTGCCCAACGCATGGCCCTGCTTTATCGGCCTCTTAAAGATTTCGCGGGGAAAACGATTGGTGTGGCGGCTATCGGCGTCGATCGCACAGCCCTCGACTCCCAGGTGATGAAAACAACGCGCTGGGCTGTGATGGCCGCAGGGATCATTCTTGCTCTCGCAGCTATGGCATTCCTTTGCTTGCTTCGCGACCTGCTGCGTCCACTGGTCAGCTTTCGCACAGCTCTCGAACATCTAGGAGGCGGCCAGACGGACGTCCAGATCGAACATACCGATCGGCAGGACGAACTCGGCGTCATCGCCCGGGCGATCGCCGATATGCAGGTCGGGATCATCAAAAGGCGCGAACTGGAAGGCGAGCGCGATTCAGATCTATCCCGGCAGGCGGACCGGCGCCGGGACCTTGAAGAGGAAATCTCCGCATTCAAGCGCACGGTTACGGAAATCCTGAGTGGCGTCGGCGATAAGGCTTCCGACTTGAAAGGAACGGCTACCAGCTTGACGCAGGTGGCGACCGGCGTTGCCGAGCAGGCTCACGATGCGGCGAGTGCTTCCGACCAGATGGCCGTCAGTGTGCAGAATGTCGTCGCAGCCGCCGAGGAGATGACGAACTCAATCGGTGAAATCAATCGGCAGGTCACTCTCGCAACTGGAATTGTTCACAACGCGGCCGAGATGGCCCAGGACGCTTCTTCTGGAATCAAGGAACTCGCGACCACCGGTCAGAAGATCGGCGACATCGTCAGCTTAATCCAATCGATCGCCCAGCAAACAAACCTTCTGGCCCTTAATGCCACAATCGAGGCCTCGCGTGCCGGCGATGCCGGAAAGGGCTTCGCGGTGGTTGCGCATGAGGTCAAGGCTCTGGCCGCACAGACATCCAAAGCCACGGAAGAAATTGCCGCCCAGGCCGGTTCGATTCAAAATTCGACCGCCAAATCGGTCGATATAATTACGCAGATTGCCACCACGATGCAGGAAATCGAGACTGTAACGTCTACGATTGCGGCCGCTGTGGGACAGCAAAGTGAGGCGACAAACGAAATCTCGGTCAGTGCACGGTCTGCCGCTGAAGGAACAAAAACTCTGACGAGCACAATCGATAGCGTGAAATCGGCAGTCGACCAGACGAACAGTTCGGCGACTTTGGTTCGATCCGCAACGGACGATCTTGGCGGACGTGCCGACCAACTTGGCGATACTATCGAACGTTTCCTCAAACGGGTGGCCGCATAGCGGCACGTTTCATTTAAGCCTCAGTGCTTCCTTCCTCGTCATCGACAAGATGCCAGCGCGTCCTTTTTGTAATCGCATGAGAAGAAAATCGGTATCTCGGCCAGGGATTCAATACCCGCTACGGCAAGGTGGGCTGCGGCTCAATCCAAATTTAGCGCCATTGAAGATCGCGTTGTACTATTTTAAGGAGGACGCGCGCACCATCTCATTCGGAATTGATCGGACAAATAACTGACCGCGTCGAGGCATGGCTTTCGCGATCGAAGCGCAACTTAGAAGAATTTAGAGAACGTGCCTTTAAACGTATGGGTCTGTGCGCTTGTGGCGAGTTGTCCTTCGTAGGTGAGACCGATTTTCGATTGCAGATTGTAGCGCCAGTCTAATCCGGTTTGCACCGCGGCGGTACTTTGCGCGATCGGCGGGCTCGCGATAGAGAAGGCGACTCCTGAACTCTTGAATGCCAAGTCCGCGGTGGGATGCGTGTCACCAAAGGCATGCTGCCATGATAGCGCGCCATAGGGCACCAGCACGGTGCCACGAATAAAAGGAATGGGGTTGGCAACACGCAGACCGACTGTCGAATAGCCGATATTCAGGTCGGCGCCGGCGCCAGTGAGCGTGGCAGCGCCGCCGTCTTCCGTGAACGAACCATTATGCACATGCACATAAGCCAGTCCGGCGAGCGGCTCGATCGCGAGTTGCTCGAATGACACTCCATAACTCAGTTCAGCGAAGACTTGTCCGGCGTGCCCATTCAATCTGGCATGGGTTTGGTCGGAGAAATTAGGAAAGGCGATAGTGCGATCGATATCGATGCTCTCAAATGCGTAGGATGCCCCGCCGCGTAAATTGAATGCGCCAACGCGGGTACCGACATAAACGCCAAGTTCAGCGCTATCGATGCCGCCGTGACTAGCGCGTTCGCTTACATTGACGCCGGAATGCGTGTACCCTCCCAAGAGCCCAACGCGCAGCACGTCACCAAAATTGGCATCGACCCCGGAGAAGACTCCTTCAAAGGTTCTGCTGGATGCCGCCGCGTTACCATCACCGTTTGTCCGCCCCCAGCCGCCCAACGCTTGCGTCCAATATTGCCAGTCCTTCCATTGGTTGGGCGAGGCTATTTTGCCAGGGATTCTGATTGGGAAGTTGCTTGCGTCAATTCCATCCGCCGTGGCGTAAGCCGCCGGTCCACCAAATCCAAGCGCGCTGAGAGAGGTTGGCGAACCAGCATACGCAACCTGCCGCAACCGCCCGAGCATGATGTCGCGGCTATGTTGCATCGCATTGGCTTCAATGATCTGAACACTGGCGAACGCTTCGCCCGAGAGCGCATTAAATGCTTCATGGGCTCCGTTAGCTGTTTGCCCCATCACAGCGTTAGCTACTGGATCGCCCGGCGGACTGGCTGTAAGCGCCGCCGCAACGGCCATTTGATTGGGCGTGTCCGCCACATCGGTGAACGAAATACCATTCATCACCGGCTGGAGAATGACGTTGTTGGCTTGATAGTTTGGTTGCAAACTAAGAAAGGCTAGATTGCTAGTGACGCTGCTGAATTGTCCGCTCACGGCGTGAGCATTGTCAGTCGTGAGGATGGTGTACTGCATTGCCGGCGTAAAGGGGACTGGCCCTAACACATGAAGCGTGCCGTCCAACGCTGCATTTCCACCGGTTATCGCGAGCTTGTCGGATTGCCCTGGAGAGTTGACATTAACCTGGAAGGTCGAACCTGCCGCAAAGCTCACATTGCCGTTGACGTTCAAAGTACTAAACGCGGTGGCGGCGCCGGGGACAATCATGCCGCCGTTCATGACATTGATGTTGCCGTTGACGGTGCCTTGGCCGGCCAGCGCGCCGCCGGCATTCACCGAAAGTGCGCCGGTCAGCCTCGCCGCTGGATGCGCATTATCGCCGACGACAAGTGTTCCATTGATCGCGCCCGTTCCGACATCAGCACTCGTCGCGTTCAAAATCCATGCGCTACCACCTGCCATATTAAGACTGGTGAAATTTAAAAACTTGTTGTTGGCGGTTCCGTTGCCTTGCAGCACAAGATTATTGACCGCACCGCCAGCAACGCTACCGACAGCATCGCCGTTGAGCACCGAACCGGTTTGCAAAATCAAGCTGTTGTTGAGGCCGCTAAAAGCAACGGACGTTCCACCGCTGCCGGTAATCGTGCCCGCATTCGTGACAGTGCCGGAACCCGTGATG
>DATAIA010000484.1:0-9524 GCA_036262895.1 Xanthobacteraceae bacterium | reverse complement strand
GGTGATTTCGTCAAATACAGTACGCGCTTCATGTATCGCTCCGTATCAGAGCATCTTGCCGAGACGTTCGGGACACAGGGCTCGCCGATTTCGTTGACGACGGCCTGTGCATCGGGGGCAAGCGCCATTCAACTCGGACTTGAAGCGATCCGACGAGGCGAAACCGATGCGGCGCTCTGCGTTGCGACCGACGGAACCGTGAACGCGGAAGCCCTGATCCGATTTTCGCTTCTTTCAGCCCTTTCCACACAAAACGATCCGCCTCAGGCAGCCGCCAGACCATTTGCCAAAAATCGCGATGGCTTTGTCATGGCAGAAGGGGCTGGCGCTCTTGTATTGGAAAGCCTGGAAGCTGCCAAAGCACGCGGCGCGAAGATTCTTGGCGTCATTACCGGCTGCGGCGAGATGGCGGATTCCTTCCACCGCACACGATCAAGTCCGGACGGAAAACCCGTCATCGGCGCCGTCCGTGCAGCGCTCGCTGACGCTGGGCTCACGCCCGAAGACGTGGACTACATCAATGCCCATGGCACCAGCACGCCGGAAAACGACAAAATGGAATACAAAGGGCTACTAGCCGTGCTGGGCGAAAGAGTTAAGTCCGTGCCGATCTCGTCCAACAAGTCGATGTTGGGACACACTTTGTCGGCCGCGGGCGCGGTTGAAGCGGTCATCACGCTGATGACCTTGCAAAACCAGCGCATTCCCCCAACCATCAACTATCAGGTTGCGGATCCGGAAATCCCGCTCGACGTCGTTCCAAACGTCGCACGGGATGCCTCGATGCGTCATGCTCTTTCCAATTCCTTTGGCTTTGGCGGGCAGAATGCATCGCTGGTCCTGAGCCGCGAACCAAGCCCTGCGTAATGCCTCGTCAAACTGCCGTTATCCCGCCGCAGGGGATCAGTTGACGGCAGCCTTTCCTCGACGATAGGCATGTGACTGTTTCTCATTCGCTGTCCGGAGTTACGATCCAATGCGGGCGCTCACCCTTGTCGCCGACCGCCAGCTTACGCTGAGCGAGTCTCCCCCTCCCCCGCCGCCTGCCGCCGGAGAGGTGCAAATCCGTATCAAGGCCCTGGCACTCAACCACATCGACGTGTGGGGTTGGCGTGGCATGGCGTTCGCGAAACGCAAATTGCCGCTTGTCGTGGGTGCCGAAGCGGCCGGCGAGATTGCTGCGATCGGCCCCGGGGTGACGGCTTTCAAGCCCGGCGACAAGGTGGTCATGTACGGTGCTTTGACGTGCGGCACATGTCGCGCCTGCACCGAAGGCCGCGACAATCTTTGCGAAAACGTGCAAGGGGTCATGGGTTTCCATGTGGACGGCTTCGCCCGCGACCTGCTTAACATGCCGGAGCGGCTGGTGATGCCGGTACCGGACGGGGTGAGCTTCCGTGATGCCGCTTGCGCGCCAATCGCATTTTCCACGGTCGAACACATGCTGTTCGATAACGCCAAGCTCCAGCCCGGCGAAACCGTGCTGGTTCATGCCGGAGGTTCCGGAATTGGAACGGTCGCCATCAAAATGGCGAAGGCAATCGGCTGCACCGTCTACACAACGGTTGGCGATGCCTCCAAGGCCGAGCAGGCACGCAAACTCGGTGCGGATCACGTCATCAACTATCGTGAGGAGCGGTTCGAGCACATCGTACGCAAACTCACCGGCAAAAAGGGCGTCGATGTGGTGTTCGAGCATGTCGGCGCCGAAACGTTCAACGGCTCCTTATTGAGTCTTAAACGCGGTGGCCGCCTCGTGACATGCGGCTCGACCTCAGGCCCAACAACGACTTTGAATTTGATGCAATTGTTTCAACAACAATATCGAATTCTTGGTTCGTTCGGCGCCTCTATGCGCAACATCCGCGACAGCCTTAAAAAAATGGCAGATGGTCTGTCGCCCGTTATTGATACGGAGGTTGCCCTGGCGGATTTCGAACAGGGTCTCGCGAGGCTTGAGGGCCGCAAGGTGTTCGGCAAAGTCATCGTGCATTTCTGAAAACGAGAGCATGATCCGGAAAAGCCTGCACCCGCGCAGGCGGGTGTGGAAACCGGTTTTCCGAGAAGATCATGCTCAAATAAAAGGATAGAGCGCGATAATAATTCAATTTTTTTCATCGCGCTCTAGGACAGGATGACGACTGAGTTTCAGCGACTGGCTTGGCGCACATCGCAGTCCTTCAAAAAGGCAATCAATGCGGTTGCAAGCCGCTTGGCTGTTTGGTTGCTCAAAATCATCCGGCTTGCCGACGCGGAGAAGATGAGCAATGTCGGCGGCTGGCTCATGCGTAAGATCGGACCGCGACTGCGCGAGCATGAATTCGGGCGCGCCAATCTTATTGCTGCTTTTCCGGAAAAATCGCCCGCTGAGATCGAACGAATTCTCATGGGCGCCTGGGACAATCTCGGTCGCACCAGCGCCGAGTTCGCCCATCTCGACAAATTGCGCTTTTATGATCCGGCAAATCCTGCGCCATCCGACGTCTTTGCCGAGCCTGAATCCTATGAGCACGCGGCCAGAATACGAACCGACGGCAAGCCTGCTCTGATCTTTGCAGCTCACCTTGCCAACTGGGAGATACCGGCAATCTCGGCCGTGAAATTCAATTTCGATGCGACCATTCTATTCCGCCGACCCAATCTCGCGGGGGTCGCGGAAGCTGTCAGTGAAATCAGAGGTGCCAGCATGGCGCCGCTCATTCCAAGCGGTCCGACAGCACCGTTCGTCATCACGGCCGCGCTCGAACAAGGCAAACACGTGGGCATGCTGGTCGATCAGCACTATGAACGCGGTGTCGAGGTGATGTTTTTCGGGCGACGCTGCAAGGCTAATCCGATGCTGGCGCGCCTGGCTCGCCATTTTGAGTGCCCGATCCATGGAACACGCGTTGTGCGAACCGGACCGCGGCGCTTCCGGGTCGATTTAACTGACGAAATCAAGCCGCCGCGGGATGCCGACGGTAAAATCAGCATCGAAGGCACGATGCAGATGATTACATCAATGATTGAAGATTGGGTGCGCGAACATCCGGAGCAATGGCTTTGGCAGCACCGGCGCTGGCGCTGAACACGGGACTTCCAGTTTATCCGATCAGCCGGTTTCGGTTGGTTCGCCCGCAGCTTTCCAAGCAAGAATCCCGCCGGCGAGATGGGCATCGTAGGGAAACCCGAATGCCTGAGCCGCCTGCGAAGCCGTAATGGACCGCATGCCCGCTCGGCAGGCAAACACCACCTGCCGGCCATCGGGATCCGGGATCATTGCTGGATCGAAAGAAGAGAGCGGGATATGGACCGCATCGGGAAAACTTTCGAGCGCCGTTTCATTTGGCTCGCGCACATCGACAAGTAGAATCCGCTTCTCAGCGAGCCCACGCGCCACTTCTTCCACCGTCAGATCACGGACGCGGGGTCCCCATGTATCTGCATCGGACATTGTAGGTTTTCTTATCCTAGAAAACGTTATGAAGCCGCGACCGCCCGGCGACACCATTAGCGCGCGATGAAAAAGGTCGAATCGCCGTCGCCCTCTAACGCTTTATTTGAGCAGATCTTTTCGGAAAACCGGCATCCACACCCGCCTGCGCGGGTGCAGGCTTTTTCCGGGTCATGCTCTAGCATCAAAAAAACCAAGATAAAACCGGCTTGGCCGGTCAGACCGACACTTGCGTTCCCACCTCGACGACGCGTCCGGTGGGAATCTGGAAATAATCAGTCGCGTCGTTCGCGCTCCGAGCCAGCTTAATGAACAACAGATCTTGCCAGCGCGGCATGCCGGAACGGGCGGCAGGTTTCAACGAGCGCCGCGAAAGGAAGAATGAGGTCGACATAATGTCAAAATGCCAGCCTAATTTTCGCGCAATCGCAAGCGCCTTCGGCACGTTGGGCGTCTCCATGAACCCGAACGTCAAATAAACACGTGAAAACGTTTCCCCGACTTTCTCGATGCGCACACGTTCGGCAGGATCAATGCGCGGCATGTCGGCCGTTTTCACCGTCAAAATAACGTTGTGCTCATGCAGCACCTTGTAGTGCTTGAGACTGTGCAGCAGCGCCGTAGGAGCGCTGAGCGGATCACTCGTCAGGAACACCGCTGTGCCGGAAACGCGGACCGGCGGCTTGCGTTCGAGCATGGAAACAAGTTCGGAGAGCGGCATTTCCTGGCGACGCGTCTTGTCAGACAACAATTTGGTGCCGCAACGCCACGTATACATGACGGTCATCACCAAAGCTGCAAGAACAAGCGGCACCCAGCCGCCCTCAAAGATTTTGAGTAGGTTCGCCGTAAAGAATGTCGTGTCAATGACAAGGAACGGCACCATCAGTGCGGCGGTTGAAACAACCGACCAGCGCCACCCCCGCCATACGACGAAGAATGCCATTACCGCGGTAACCACCATGGTTCCGGTAACCGAAATCCCGTAGGCGGATGCAAGAGCACTTGAGGAACGGAACATCGCGACCAGCAACAAAACCGCAATAAGCAGCAACGAATTGACGCGCGGCATGTAGATCTGCCCCGCCAGCGCTTCAGATGTATGCCTCACCTCAAGGCGCGGCAGCAGTCCGAGTTGGATCGCCTGACGGCTCAGCGAATAAGCCCCGGTGATCACCGCTTGGCTGGCGATCACCGTCGCGGCAGTTGCAAGTGCCACCATCGGCGGCAGCGCCCATTCAGGGAACAGAAGGAAGAATGGGTTTTCGACTGTCTTCGTGTCGGAAAGAACGAGCGCACCCTGCCCCAAATAGTTGATGGCAAGCGAGGGCAGCACCAGCGCAATCCATGCGCATTGAATAGGCTTTTTCCCAAAATGCCCGAGATCCGCATAGAGCGCCTCGGCACCGGTCACGGCAAGAAATACGGCGCCAAGCGCTGCAAGGCCAATGGCTCCATTCTGGGTCAAAAACTGGACGCCATAGTATGGATTGAAGGCCAAAAGCACGGTCGGATTGCTGATAATGAGCCGGAGACCGGCGATCGCTATGACAACGAACCAGACCACCATGATCGGACCGAAGAAAGCGGCGACCTGCGCAGTTCCACGCGACTGCACCATGAACAGTATGAACAAAATCACCACGGTCAGCGGAACAACAAACGGCTCGAAGGCCGGAGTGACGATCTTCAAACCTTCAACCGCGGACAGCACGGAAATGGCCGGCGTGATGACTGCATCGCCGTAGAACAGAGCCGCACTGATGATACCAAGCATGAAAACGGCAGAACCGCCGCGCCCAATGGCTCTCTGCACCAAAGCCATCAATGCAAGCGTACCGCCCTCACCGTTGTTATCGGCGCGCAGAAGGATGAGAACATACTTGACGGTGACGATGAGGATCAGCGCCCACAGGATGAGTGAGAGCACACCGAACACAGACCGTTCGTCGACAACACCCCCCGGGCCTGCGGCTGCGACCACTGCTTCCCGCAATGCGTACAACGGACTGGTGCCGATGTCGCCGTAAACAACACCGATGCCGCCAAGTGCAAGCGCCCAAAACCCTGCTTTGGGATGGGCCTCACCGTTCCCGTTGACCGGGATCTCGCCCCCATGGGGAGCGGCTATGCCGTGGGCCATTTTGGTTGCCAAAAATGCTGCGTCGCAACATATACAGGGTTGGCGCTTATATCACTGGAACCGCAGACTGTCAGGCTAGGACGCATGCGTTTTTAACATATTATACATGCAAAATACACATGTCTTTCCGGCCCCACATAACACCACGTAGCTGGCGATCTACGGCTTGAAATCCAGGGGCAACGGCGGGTCCTCGCGCATCAAGGTGATGGTGACGCGGCGATTGGCAGCAATGTAGGGGTCGTCGGGGAACAGCGGCTGGCTGTCGGCCCTCCCCGCCACCATGAACATATGAGAGGTCGGAATTCCCTCGTCTTCCAGGATCTGGCGTACGACATTGCTGCGATCAGCCGATAGCTCCCATGGGCCATAACTGGATCGGACCGGGACGCGTGTCGCCGAGGTATGCCCCGCAATCGAAATACGGTTAGGCATCGCCTTTAGTGGCCCGGCGAGCTTCGCAATCAGCTTGCGCGTGCGCTCATACGGCTCCTTTGAGCCTTCCGGGAACATCGAGCGACCGTCCTGATCGACAATCTCGATATTGAGGCCCTGGCGGGTTTCCTCGATCATCACGTGTTTCGAAAGTTCGGTGAGTTCAGGCAGATCCTGGAGCGCTTGGCGCAGCGATGCGGCGGCAAGTGCAAAGGCCCTGTCCTCCTCGGGCCTGGCACCGAGGATGCGTTGCCGATCGCGATCTTCCGGGGTTGGCGTATTGGAGGCTTCGTCAGGCGTGATGCGTGCGGCATTTTTGAGCTTCGGCCGCGTCGGCAGTCCGTCACTTTCGATGATGCCGGAGAACCGCGCATCCGACACGCCGAATGCGTCGCGCATCGAACCGGCAACAATCTGCAATTTTTGCGAGTCCTGGTTCGAGAACGACACGAGCATGACGAAGAACGCCACCAGTAGGCCCATAAGGTCGGCGAAGGTCACGAACCAGCCGTGCCCACCGCTATGTCCAGCTTCTTTGCGCCGCGCCATTATCGTGTTCTGCCGCTAAGCTGGCACTGCTTCTGCTTCGCTGGTGCCCCTATGCTTTTCGGGCAGATAAGCGAGCAGCATCTCGCGCACGAGCGTTGGGCTCTTGGAATCCCGGATCATCAAGATGCCGTCGATGATCAGCGTGCGGTTGATCTCTTCATCGACAAGCTTGAGGTGCAATTTGTCTGCAATCGGCAGGCAGAACAGGTTGGCGGTGGCCGCGCCGTAGAACGTCGCAAGCAATGCAACCGCCATAAAGGAGCCGAGCTTGGAGGGATCCGTCATATTCGCAAACATCTGCACCATCCCGATCAGCGTGCCGACCATCCCGAACGCAGGAGCGCAATCGCCGAAAGCGCGATAGATTTTCTGTCCTTCGTCGAGATGGGTGAGGAAGTTGTCGCGGTCGCGCTCGAGGTTGTCGCGGATGAAATCGCTATCGTAGCCGTCCGCGACAAAGCGGACGCCCTTGGCAAGGAACGGGTCCTCGATTTCGACCTTTTCGAGCCCGATCGGTCCTTGTTTGCGCGCGATCTCAGCGAGCCCGGCAATTTCATCGACGAGTTCGCGTTGGCTCATTCGCCGCAAGGTAAAGGCGAACTTCATGCCGAGCGGCAATCCATGGAAAATCGACGAGAGCGGAAAGCGGATCAGGGTGGCAGCGGTCGAGCCGCCAAAAATGACGATGAATGCGTGGAGATCCGCAAACATCCGGAGGTCTCCGCCCATCAAAATGAGCGATACGAGCACCACCGCACCGGCGACCAGACCAAGGCCGGTTGAGATATCCATGGACAACTCCGACTGAAAGAACCACCCGATCGGGCGCTAGCCCGACGCACGACCCTATCCCCGACGCACTTAAGGTTGGGTAAAAGCATTGTTGTCCGGGGATTGCAGACTGGCACATAACGGCTCACCTTCTAGACAGGAGTGCCGCTTTCCGCCGGCCCGGCTCTGCGCTATCAGACCGGTAACAAGGCATTTCAATCGCCCTTTAAGGAGCATCTCAATGCGCGAAATTGGCCATTTCATCGGCGGTAAGACCGTCAAAGGGACCTCGGGGCGCCTCAGTGACATATTCAACCCCAGTACTGGAGAGGTTCAGGCTAAAGTCGCGCTGGCCTCCCGATCCGAGGTCGAGCGCGCAATCGCGATTGCCGATGCTGCGCAGCCCGGATGGGCCGCAACGAATCCCCAACGGCGTGCTCGCGTGCTGATGAAGTTTCTTGAACTCGCTCAAAAAGAGTTCGACAGTCTGGCAACCCTCCTTTCGTCGGAACACGGCAAGACGGTTGCCGATTCCAAGGGCGACATTCAGCGCGGCCTTGAAGTCGTGGAATTCGCCTGCGGAATCCCGCACCTGCTTAAAGGTGAGTACACGGAAGGCGCGGGCCCAGGCATCGATCTTTATTCGATGCGCCAGCCACTGGGCGTTGTGGCGGGGATAACGCCCTTCAACTTCCCGGCAATGATTCCGATGTGGAAGTTCGCGCCGGCGATCGCCTGCGGCAATTCCTTTATATTGAAGCCGTCGGAGCGTGATCCGTCCGTCCCGATGCGGCTTGCAGAACTCCTCATGGAAGCCGGCTTGCCCGAAGGCGTCTTCAACGTCGTCAATGGCGATAAGGAGGCTGTCGATGCTCTGCTCACCGCTCCGCGCGTGCAGGCAATAGGCTTTGTTGGTTCCTCATCGATTGCCGAATACATTTATGCCACCGGCTGCGCCCATGGAAAGCGTGTCCAATGCTTCGGCGGCGCCAAGAACCATATGATCGTCATGCCTGACGCGGACATGGATCAGGCCGTTGATGCCTTGATCGGCGCGGGCTACGGCTCGGCCGGCGAGCGCTGCATGGCAATTTCGGTTGCCGTGCCGGTTGGCAAGAAGACCGCCGATCTGCTGGTTGAAAAATTGATCCCGCGTATCGAGAGCCTGAAGGTCGGCATATCTACCGATCCGCAGGCCGATTACGGCCCCCTGGTCACCCGGGCACACCTCGATAAGGTGAGAGGGTATGTCGATCTCGGCGTGAAGGAAGGCGCCAAACTTGCTGTCGATGGCCGCGAGTTCAAACTTCAGGGTTACGAGAACGGGTTCTTCATGGGTGGATGTTTGTTCGACGAGGTGAAGCCGTCGATGCAAATCTACAAAGAAGAAATCTTCGGCCCGGTTCTTTCCGTTGTTCGTGCCAAGGATTACGAAGAGGCGCTGGCTTTGCCCTCCGATCACGAATACGGCAACGGCGTTGCAATTTTCACCAGAGACGGCGACACGGCACGCGATTTCACAGCGCGCGTCAATGTCGGCATGGTCGGGGTCAACGTCCCCATCCCCGTTCCGCTTGCCTATCACACCTTCGGCGGTTGGAAGCGGTCGGGTTTCGGCGATCTCAATCAGCACGGACCGGATTCAGTCCGTTTCTATACGAAAACCAAGACCGTGACCTCGCGCTGGCCTTCCGGAACGAAGGAAGGCGCCGAGTTCGTGATCCCGACAATGAAATGACGCTGCACACGCTTGAAACACAGCAAACCGCTATCAGGTCATGACGAAGGATCGGCTGACGGCGTTCAGTGATGGCGTCTTCGCCATCATCATCACCATTATGGTGTTGGAATTAAAAGTGCCGCAGGGGGCTAACCTTGCGGCACTGAGCGCGCTTCTTCCTTTGTTTCTAAGCTACGTGATGAGTTTCATTTACGTGGCGATTTACTGGAACAATCATCATCACCTGCTGCATACGTGCAAACACGTCAATGGCCTGATCCTCTGGGCCAATTCTCACCTGCTGTTCTGGCTGTCGCTTGTTCCGTTCTCGACAGGTTGGTTGGGACAAAACTATCTTGCTCCATTGCCGACTGCCGTTTACGGCCTTTCGTTATTGATGCCTGCGGTCGCGTATTATCTTCTGCAAATGGCGATTACACGCACGCATGGCATCGAATCTGTACTCGCCAAAG
>DATAIA010000483.1:0-6733 GCA_036262895.1 Xanthobacteraceae bacterium | reverse complement strand
ATACGAAGGAGCTGGGTGTATCGAGGGCACAACTTGCGAGGATTGCCGAAAGGCTCGCCGGACTTGAGCTCGGTAGCATGGCGACATATCGCGACCGAGTAATCCAAGGTGTATTGACTCTTTCCGAGGCGGAGCCGGACTACGAGTCGCTTGTTACTGAAGTAATGAAATCTCCATTTGTTCAAAGGGACGTTGAGGCAAGAAAAGCAAGCCTCCTTGCAGAACTTGATGCGGAGAACCTTCAAGAGAGAGCGAAGTTCGAGAATCTCGTTAGGGCAACGCAGAAGCAACAGGATCGCTTGGATAAACTCAAAGAGCAGGCGGAAGAAAGAATCAGGGAGACGAAGGTGGCAGTTAGAAGGGCCTTCGAGGCGGCGAGAGAAAAAGAGGCGGATGCTATTGGTCAGTTTGCAGTCTTGAGCGCACTTCTCGGCTCGTTCGATCGACCGAATTCCGAAAGCACTGCTTCGGGGATATCTCCTTCAGTAGCGGCCGTGGCGCCGCCAGCATTTCGGAGCGAATGGATTGCGCCTGCGCGCCTGGAGCTGGTCAAGATATTTCGGAGCACTGGCATGGATGAAGAGGGTGCTCGAACGGCAGCAGTTGCATGCGATGTGGCAAAGCAGGCGCGAATTCCCATGCTTATGTGCGGTTCCGGCGCGCGGTATGTTTCACTCGAAGTCTCTCGATCCATCGCGACAATGGGAGTTTGCGTATTGGATGTGGGAATTGGTTGTTGCTCGCCGGAACCAGTGCGTGAAGCGCTGACGAGACAAGATGCGGACGTTATATTGGTGAGAGGAGTGGACCACTCAGATCCGTGGCTTTACGCACCAGACCTGTTGGACTCAATCGTTCAACGTGCCTCTTCGCCACCAGCGGGTGGAGATGGGAAAGTGGTCGTGCTCGCGAGATCTTCGGGGCCAGCGGGGCTGGCGCTTCCGGCCGAGCTCGAGCATCTCAGTCTTAAGATTGATCTATCTCTGCAAGTTCAAACCGGCCAAGTTTGCGATCCGGAGAAGCTTGCGCCGCTGCGAAAGAAGATGCGCTCACGGGTGGAAGCAATTCTGCAAGTCAGGGAAGACGCTGCAGATATTGCATCGACCTTGGTGAGCTTGATTTAGAGGGGTCGGAGAAGCGGACCGCACCGTGTGGGTCGATCAACGGCGCACTTACTGCCCCCCCGCAGCGCTTCGCCGGGTCGTTGTCGTCGTATTCATGCCTCGAGAATGATCCATCCATCGATCCGAAGACCGGGCGGTAGCGGTTGGACATGACGCCACCGCCTGACCGGCCGCCGCCACCGGCGGACTGATCGGCATCAGGCAGCAGCCTGGCTCCTCGCCTCACCACCGATCGCAGGCACCAGCTCGCCAATCAACTGCGACAGCTCCCCGCTCATCACGGCGAAATCGATGTCGAACTGCTCCTGCGGATCGACGTCCCCGGAATCGCCCTGTTCCTTCTCCAGTTCCAGGAACTGCACGCGCTTGATCTGGAATTTCTCGTTGAGAACGAAGGACACGCGCCCGTTCCAGGTGATTCCCAGCCGGGTCGGCACGAAGCCGGTGGAAAAATGCTTGCGCACCTGCGCGCCATCGATGGAGTGGTGGCTGTAGCGGATCGTGGCGGGGGAAAGATCCGCGGCCTTCAGCTCCAGGTCATCGTCGATGTTGAACGGATGCACGATCTGGCCCAGCGACAGCCAGGCCGCCATGGCCGCCTGCGGTGAGCGGGGCGCATCCACTGGCACCACGGCGAAGCTGCCGAGCGTGTCGCGCAGGGTCTCCACCACTTCCTCGGCGCGGGCGATTCCCGCCGCGTCGACCACGAACCAGCCGTTGTCGAGATCGATCCACGCATGCGTGATGCGGCGCTTCACCAGCGCCCGGGCGCGCAGTTCCTCGGTAACCTGCAGCTTCAGGTCGCGCATCTGCTTGCGACCCACGGGGAAGCCCTGCTCGGCGGCTTTCTCCACGGCGCGGGCTGCGGCTTCCTGCCGAATGATGGAGCCGGGCAGCAGCTTCTGCTCCACGCCCAGCGCGATCAGCTGGTGGCGCCCCACCGTGTGCAGCAGGCGCGCCGTGGGACCGACGGGCACCCAGCCGCGGGTCATCATGTCGAAATGCCCGCACGGCGCCAGCGGACGGGCTTCGAGTTTCTCTTCCAGGTCCGCGGCGGCGATATTCCAGTCAGCAGGCAGGCGGAAGAGGCAGAGATTCTTGAAGAACATGAAGGGGCATCCGGAGAGGGCCGCGCAGTATAGCGATGCCGGGCTCGCCGCAGCTGGCCGCGGAAGTCGTCGAGCTGGCGCGGCCCGAATGGGTGGGCCTCGACCGCGACCAATGGGGCCTGGATCACGGCACCTGGAGCGTGCTGGCGCACCTGTATCCACAGGCCGATGTGCCGGTGGTGCAGCTTTCCATCAATGCGCTCAAGCCCTTCGACTACCACATCGAGTAGGGCGCGAAGCTTGCGCAGCTGCGCGAGCGCGGCGTGCTGATCCTCGGCAGCGGCAACGTGGTGCACAACCTGCGGCGGCTCGACTGGCAGAACCACGAGAGCGGCGAGGACTGGGCTTACCGCTTCGAAGAAGCGGCCATGCAGGTGATGGCCGAGGCGCCGCAGGATGTTGCCGGCTTGAAGCAGCGTCCGGATTACGCCCTGGCGGTGCCGACTCCCGATCACTTCCTGCCGCTGCTGTACATCGCCGGGGTCGCCGCGACGAGTGGCGGCAGTGCCGCGACACTGATGCGCGGCTGCACGCTGGGTTCGATCTCGATGACCAGCTTCGGCGTGGGCACGGAATCCATGGGTTGTGCGACGGGCGGCGCAGCCGCGGGCGTGCCCAGTGACGTGCCGGGCGACCAGACCAATCTCTAGACAGGCCGGGTTGGTGGTGCAGGAAGTCAGGGCTGATATTCGTTGAACCGCCGACAGGGGCTGCGCGGGCGGTGCGCAGATTTGAGTCGCCAAATCGACCGGGCCGCCAAGCTGCCTGAAGGTGCAAGAAACGCTGTCCCGAGGCCATCTGCACCGCGCGCATCCTCCGAACATGCCTCCCTTTCGGCTATACGCAACATGCGTATAAGCTACGTGCGCGCGGTATTCGTCGGCACTGCATGAGAAACGAATCCATGAAGGCGAAGAAAAGAAGTCTCTTCAATGAACTGCTCGAGGGCATGCAGGACCTCGCGCGTGAGCGTGACGGGAAGGTCACGCTGCGCAGGAACGTCGTGGAGATGCATCCGGTGCCGGATGTCTCCGGTAGCGAGATCCTCAAGCTGCGGCGCGAACTGAACATGTCTCGTGGAGTGTTCGCCGCCTACCTGCGTACGAACGTCCGTACGCTGGAGAACTGGGAGCAGGGGCGCGCAAGGCCGAATGCGCAGGCAGCGCTGCTCATCCGGCTGGTGCAACGCTTTCCCGACACGATTGGTCGTCTGGCGGAGATCTGATCAGGGAGCAGGGGCGGTATCCCTTTGCACTCAAGAGCGGGGGAGACGTCGGTACCAGGAAACGTAGAGGTTCTGCATGGCCGGAAACAGGACATTGGCTTTGAAGCCCAGCGCGGGAATATTGGTATGCGCTCACTTAAGTGGAGTCTTCAGTGCTTGCACCTTGGTGCCACCACATCAGAGGTATGTGAATTGGATAGATGATGAGGTGGCCATGAGAAAGTCCATCGAACAGTACCAATACAATCCAGAGTATCCACATGGAAGGTACTTGGCTGACGAGCGGTCTTTGACTTCAATCGAGACAGGACCTGATGGCCAGCTCCTCTATCACTATGCAAAGGGTACTTTTAGTAAAGACAAGCTGTGTTACTACCACTTGGTCGTCGAAGCCAAAACACATGTTGTCGTTGGTTGGGGATTCGACCTGGAGTTCGGGGATCCCAAGAAGGCTTGCGCAAGTGTGGCTTGAGTGAAGCGTCGGTGTGCTGGCCTCTCGAGTCCCTTGCTGCGACGTCAGGTGTTCTTAGGCCGGCTCGAGGCAATTTCCGGGTGGTCGCTGCAGATATCGGCGTTACCAGTCTGGAAATTCGCTGCTAGGTTGCACTCATGGTCAAGCCCGTTGCAGCAATCCAGCAGGAAATCCGAGCGCTTACGAACGCGGAGAAGGAAGAACTGCTCGCCACGCTCCTGGAGGAGCTGGATGGTCCGGCCGAAGCGGGCACCGAAGCTGCATGGGACGAGGAAATCGCTCGTCGCTCCCGTGAGATCGACAGTGGTGCCGTCCAGTGCGTTCCAGCCGAAGACGTCTTTTCCCGGATCGACAAGATCCTGGGTAAGTGATCCCGGAGTTCCGTCCATCCGGTGCCGCGGAATTCGAAGCGGCAGTGAGGGAAGGACTCAGGTACGGCCCAGCCGTATCACGTCGACTTCGCGACGAGGCTTATGAGAGTCGCATTGCTACTCTGCGTTCTCCGTCCGACCTGACACCCGCCCTGGTCCCGTCCCGACTTGGAGTCCGCGTTCAAGCAACGGCGTGATCCACGCGTATCGGGGTCTCCTCCTGGAAGACCAGCAGCGCGGGGGTGCGCAGATCGTTGGGCACGTCGAGGTCCAGGTCGTGGAATTCAATCCGCCCCCAGGATTCGCCCTCTCGTGCGGTCGAGAAATTCCTGCTCCCCCGTCTGCCTCCATGAGGAGAACATCGCGCGCATCTCCTCCGAAGCGACGTAGCGGTACTGGCGTGTACCGTCCGTTGCGGCCTGAAACACCACAAGAGCCACGTCGCGCGCACTTGCCGTAACGTGATTTGCCATGACCGCGTAAACCCGGTCGGCCCGCCGCCGGATCTCATCGTAGTCCACAGGTGTTCTCACGCATTCACTTGCCCTGCGGGAACTCTCCTCGAAATGCGTGCCCAGCATGCCTCCCGGTACCACGACCTTCACGGCGATGTTCAATCGCGCAACTTCATGGGAAAGCGCTTCTGAAAAGCCTTCCAGGGCGAACTTGCTGGCGGCGTAGATCGTGCTCAGCGGCAATCCGATCCGCCCGGCCGGCGAGGAGATGTTGATGATGGTGCCGGAGCCCTGGCGACGCATTTGCGGCAACACCGCCCTGCAGGCATTAAGTGGACCGAGCAGGTTGACGTCGATCTGACGCTGGACCTCGGTGGACGGTATGCCCTCGAACACTCCCCTCAGCCCGAACGCCGCGTTGTTCACCAGGACATCGATCGTGGGGAAGTGTTCCAGGCCCAACGTCATGGCACGGGCAATGGAGTCCTCATTACGGACGTCCATGTACACCGGAAGCACACGCGGCGATGTTGAGGACGAGTCCATGGAATCCGGCGTGCGCGTCGCGGCAATGACATTCCAACCCTGGCTCGCAAAAACCTCGACGCACTGCTGTCCCAGTCCGCCCGAGGCGCCAGTCACGAGTACGGTGCGTGTCATGAGGTCCACCTTGATTCGCTCAGGAACTCCTGCGGGTAGAGATTACCTCGCGTCGCCACATGCAGCTCGCGCTCAGCGCGCGCAGCAGCCAGTTGAGGAGCAAGCCATGCATCAAATGCTCCGCAAGCGCGGCAATCTGGCTGGCCGTCAACTGCAGTGCAATCTTCTGGAGAATGCTTGCCCGGACTCGCAGAACCAGCTAGCGTCCTCCAGCGGCTGCTTTCGCAAGCAAGCAGCTTTTCAAAAAATCTCAGGGACGAAATGGAGGCCAAGGATGAACAAGACTCCGAACTCTGTAATTGCAAATCTCGCTGGCGCGGCTGTAACGGCAGGTTTTACTGTCGCGGTGGGAGGCACTCTCTTTGCAGTAGCGCCCGTCACCAAGGCCGACGAACCCGATTGCGGAGAGCTTGACCTCATTACCTGCAGAACGGGGTATTACGCTCAGCAAGTCCTTGACGGTGCCCATTCTGATTGCGCGTATTACATCTACAACCCTGGCGATACATACGCAAATTGCAGTAACAACTTCATAGAATATTGGCGCAGTTATTACTACAACATTTCCTGGAACGCTGATACGTGGATGGGAAACAACAATTGCTACGATCCTTATGCTTATCAGCCGTGGGAGCAACCCACCACCTCGTGTCTATACGCAGCTTACGACATGGCCATTGGCCAGATAGTTGCTGATGGCTTGGCAAACTATCTGGTCTACTGCTGCTAGGTTGAATGAAGCGCTACCCATGACGCCGCCTCCCCATGAGCCGTACTCATGATTAGAAGGCGGCAATCAATGAATAAGTTCGCGGCGATCCTCGTTATTGCATCACTGGCCGTTGGCGGTATGGCGATCCACTGGTGGCATCAGCGAAATTCGGATCGCGAGCAGATTGCGATTCTTGAAGCCCGCATTGAGGCCGCGAGAGCTGCGGCTCTGGTGACATCATCTGCTCCGGCCTTGGAGGCGCTGAACTCCCGTGCGGATGGGAAGACTGCAACGGTGATGCCGGCAGGCTCGGCGCCTTCAGTAGAGGCGTTGAGCAAGCCAAGTACAAGAGTTCAAGTGACTAGAGAAATGCTGACGAGTCCTGAGCACGTGGAGCGAGTGCGTGCCCTGAACCGCGCAAGTGCACCGTCCCAATATCCGGATCTGGAGCAAGCGCTGGACCTGTCCCCGGAAGAAGTGAATCGGTTGTTCGATATTCTGTCGCAGCGGGCGACTAATGCGGCGGCCCCGCCAAATGCCGGTGAGTCCGCCTTGCAGATTTTCCAGCGTGAGGGGCAGGCTCGCGAGGCTGAGATAGCGGCCCT
>DATAIA010000482.1:0-2620 GCA_036262895.1 Xanthobacteraceae bacterium | reverse complement strand
GCCGTGCCAAGCGCCACATGGAAGATGTTGGTGCCGGCCTCCTCCCCCTCGCTCGCTTCCACCGCATCGGCGATCTCGATGGCATCGGAAAACGCGAGCGTGAGGCTCTCGTCACTGTCCGCAAGTTCCCAGTCCCTGCGGATCGCGCGGGCCCGCTGCAACACCGGGTCGTCAGGGTTCCGAGCCTGCGTGATGAGGAGCTTGAAGCCGGACAGCACCGGGTCACGCAGAAGGCGCGCTTGGCTTTGCGTCACCGGTCCGAGCGAATGGATGAGGAAGCGGCTACCCTTGAACTTCGGGCGGAGCGGCGCGGGTATCTCAAGCCGGACGCGCCAGATCTGGCCGTGGCGCTGGAGATGGTGGTCAAGGTTTCGTGCCGGGCGGCGGGTCATGGAGTGCATTTCTGACCAAAATTCTGACCACGCGCAAGGCGAAAATATGAATAATCTCAGTGACTCAGCAAGTTAGGGGATGTTCACGGGAAGGTCCCACCCCTTCCGCCAGAAGCGATTGAAATTGCTTCATTAATTGAAGGATCCAAGAGCTGCGCACAATCCAGCGCACAATCGAGTTCGTTTTCAGCAAGGCGATCGACGTCGTCCTTGCCATCATCGTTGCGATAGGCGCGATCGTCTCGATCTCGGCCGAGGTCAACAAGCTCCGCAGCAGCATCGAGTAGCTACCACGGCACGTTGCCTGATCTGCCGATGTCGCGCTGTCCTTTAAAAGATAGGCCGCCTCAGTTGGCGGCCTCTTTTTTGAAACTCCGAGCGGTTCCATCACGTAGCCATAGAGTCGACCATCGCTTCTGTTTGTGGCAGGGCAATTGGAAGTGGTCGGCAGGGGCCGCTCGCTTTTCAATCTACGGGCGGCCCCACCCTTTGGTTTCATTCTTTTCGCATGTCGTTTGAAATCGGCGGCCAAAAAAGCCTCCGGCACCACTTTGTGCTATAATGGACTGCGCTCGGATGGGCGCTTAGCGGACGGTCCTGGCGCACCCAGCCCCGCGCCGGGGCCGTTTTCTATCGGCGGTGATATGCGTCGACGAGTTTAAGGCCCTAGCCTAAACCGGCGGTCCACACGGCTCCGCCGGCTATGAGCGCTATACCTGCGATGAAAAGTACTGCTTCGGATCGTGTCAGCATCCAATTGCCACGCATGGTGCGCCTCAATCGTTGGACTTTCCAACTGAAGGCTGGGCCGGAAGCGTTAACGAATGGTTAACCGATCACACCAATTTCAACTGTTTTAGGCCCGATTGAACTCAGGCAGATTCAGTTGCTCGGCGCGGTGTTTCTTCAGCTCCTTGCGAAACTCGCGCTCCTTCAATTCGAACGCGATCATCTCCCTTTGCGCCGCGTCCATGAAGCTTTCCCGCGGCTGCTCCACCTGCTGTTCGTACATCGCGCACCTCGTTTTTCTATCCGGCCATTCACCGTACCAAACATTGGAACCCGGTAAAAGTTCGGCGTCTTTGCGGGTGAACAATCACGGTGCCGAGAGGCGCTACAGCGTGAGCACAGCAAAGACGACACCGACCGCGACGACGACGGTGGCAATCCCAATCACCTGTACCCAGTCGATCCTTTTCATGAGGGAGAGCGTCAAATCGGCGCGCGCCGAAGTGTTGATTTGGATCAACTCTCACTCAACAGGCGGGGTTACTCGTCGCTCAGAGGTAAAGAGCAAAACACTTCGCAGACAAAAAAAGCCCCCGGACCATGGAGCGGCGGGGGCTAGTCTTCCATTTGCTCAGCCAGCCTTTGGCTGAGACCAAAACAAGTGCTCCACGCCTGACATGTTCCGATGTTTCCCGGAAGATCGATGGAGATATTCCTCACGATCAGCTCACAAAATTGGCGTAGAACATCATCAATTGCCTGAATTTCCCGTCTTGGCAGAATCGGGCGAAGTTGGCAGAACTTGAGCGCCAGATAGCGCCACGACTTCAGCCTGTTTCGCGAGACGTAATGGCCAACACCCAATCAAAGCGCAGCATTCCTGATCGCCGAACGATCGCGAATAACGAGCCCTACGGAATCGAGTATTTTGCCCGCAAGCACGACATTTCCCGCGAGCAGGCGCGGGAATTGGTCCGCAAGATAGGCAATGATCGCGACAAGCTGAATGCCGCGGCTTCCAGGCTTTTCAGGAAGTGAGATGGCATTCACAATTTGCGCGACCGTCGACGATCATAGAATCCTTGCACCTGCCGAGACCGCAAAGGAAGCCTTCGCCAAAGCCATTCAATGGCAAGTCGTGCAGCAATTCGCCGACGTCGTCATCCGTGATGGCAGCAAGGATTATTCGATTGCCGAGTTTTCGGCGAAAATGGCTCTCGCCGAAATCACCGTTACCGAGCGCGGCTTCGATAGCTTCTGATCTGTGAGACGCGAAAGCCGCCGCTGCTCCTCACGCATTACGCGCTCGCGGGAGTGTCCGCCGCGATTGTTTCGTGCATATCGTCCCAGCGCTTAAAGAAGCGCATGGTCCACCAGCATGAACCGGCGGGCCGAGACACCTAGGCTGCTGTGCGCTCGAGGTGGGCCTGAATACAATCCCGAGCTCCAACAATAACGTTGTATCGTTCATCCACGTCTGCGGTTAAGTCTGCATGAAG
>DATAIA010000481.1:0-1894 GCA_036262895.1 Xanthobacteraceae bacterium | reverse complement strand
GATTTTCTCGCCGTATTCGCCGCTGGCCTCGCACTGCAGCGGGTGCAGAACCAGCCCCTAAGCGGTACTGTTCCATTGGGCGCTGCATCGAGCGCCGTCGGACACAGGTACGAAACGCTGGCAACCCATTCTCATCACGCCAGCGAGGTGATGAGTGACGCGGAACGAAACTTTAATATGCAGCTGAAGCATCTCGCCGAGCTGACGGTGGTAATGATCATAGGCGCGCTTCTTCCCCGGTGTGTGCCGGTGGGCGCGTTGTGGTGGTTCGTACCGGCCGTGCTTCTGCTCGTGCGCCCTGCCGCGGTGGCGAGCGGCGCGCTCGGAATCGCGACCATCACCCGTGCTGGCGCGATGGTCGCATGGTTCGGCATACGTGGTGTTGGCTCGATGTTCTACCGGATGTACGCGATCAACCATGGCCTTAGGAGCCTCTCTCCGAACTATTTGTCGCGCTAACGCTTGGCGTTATATCGGCAACTATCGTGTTACATGGAGTTTCGGTCCAGCCGATGATGAAGTGGTATGACCGATCCCATTCGGGCCTCCGCCGATGACGGGCAGATAGGCCGGACAGTCTTTGCTGCTACGTTCCTCTTGCACCGACGTAAGGAGGGGGTGCTGCGAGGAAGACGGTTTTCCTAACACACCACTAATCTGCGAGCTTATGACCTGGATCAACTGGAACGGCAACGGTTTCCAGATAATTCCCGCATTGCCGTGAGCAAGGGACGACGGGGAACTCGATGGCGTGTCATTTTCAGACTCGATCCCGCGTGCGGCGCGATGCTTTTTGTGCTTACGTACGTGGCCCTGAATCAAAGGCTTGTCGAGCCTGACATGAAACTGCGGCAACGGCTTCCGCGGTTATGGTTATCACTATGTTGAGCACGATCGGTCAGATATCGCATGCGTGACACCCATCGAATTGGAACCGAGGTGAAAACGATGGAGACATTTCAATATCGCGGTTATGAAATTACGATCAAGGTACACGTGCTCGACGACGGTCGAATCATGACTGAAACCGAAACGATTCCGACCTCTCACCAGGAAAGGGAGCGAATAGTTCATCCGTATCTGGTGGGCACGAAGACAATTCACGTGATCCCCGAGCTGAACGCGGTTCAAAAGGTGCTGAAAGACGCAAAGCACTTCATAGACGTCACAATCGACAGTGCCTTGTAGACCAGTACCGGCGATCCGGCGCGAACCCGTAGTGCTGGCCGAATACCAGCCGGTACGAGGCTATGAGCATCGGAAGAGATTCTTCGGCGAACTACAGCGGCATGTTGCCAGCCGACGGATAGAGTGTCGCGCATGCTGAAGAAGGCGGCGCACCTGGGCTGCGTGGCGCACTCGCGCAGGTCAAGGCGGACAAAGCCTTTGTATTATTTTAAGAGAGTCCTTGTGTCCTCAGATACGTGGGGCCGCTCCACTTGCCCGTACGGCACCGTACCGACGTTTGACACTAGCGAGCGCATCGTGATCCAAAGGCGGCTCGTCTCTCACAAGCCCAAGCATATTCGCACAACGAACTTAGCGGGATATTCCGTTCAGGTCGCTCGACAAAGAAGGAGTGGAGTGGCTCCCATGATCCTCACTGCCTGGCACTATCTTTTTCAGTCCCGTTCGTAGCGGAGAGTGCCATTGCAACAAGATTGTGCTGTTGGACGACTCAATTCGCGAAAGCTCGCGTTGGCTGTTCAATCCACTGGTCACGTGCGCATAGCTGACGTGTAAGCACGCAAACTATACGCCCTGCATGAGCAGGTCGTTGGACGGTCTCACCGTCCGATGGGGAGGCCGGCAAGACGCTGGCCTCATTTTTACATCCGCACGATTTAGATTGCTTTGCGGGCCCATCAAGCGCATTGTGAAGTGATCCAGATGT
>DATAIA010000480.1:0-7620 GCA_036262895.1 Xanthobacteraceae bacterium | reverse complement strand
CACATTGGCAACGATTCGTCGAACCGGCTCAACACACCATTGCTGAAATTGTTCAGGCGCAAGCATCCCAGCCCAGGTATCGAAAATCTGAACAGCATCCACGCCGGCCTGAAACTGCGTCACAAGATAATCTGACGACGCACGAACAAGCCTATCGATGAGCTCGGAAAACCCATTTGGGTCGCGATAAGCCATCAATCGTGCGGACGCCTGGTCGGACGTACCCTGCCCGGCAATCATGTAAGTCGCCACCGTCCACGGCGCACCACAAAAGCCCAATAAAGCAACGTCTGGCGGTAGTTCCGCCTTTACAAGACCAATTGTCTCATAAACGGGCGCCAACCGGCTTTGATCGATTTCAGCACGTAACGTCACCAACGTTTTTGTATCAATCAGCGGAGAAAGCCGAGGTCCCTCGCCAGCTTCAAATCTAACCCCTTGTCCAAGCGCATAAGGGATAACCAGGATGTCGGAAAACAAAATTGCCGCATCGAAATGAAACCGTCGGATCGGTTGAAGCGTTACCTCGGCTGCGAGTTTGGGGGTGAAGCACAGATCGAGAAAGCTTCCAGCATTCTCACGAAGTGCGCGGTACTCCGGAAGATAGCGGCCAGCCTGACGCATCAACCAGACAGGGGGCTTCGCCAGACGGCTGCCGTGCAGTACTTCGAGAAGTGGTTTACCCACGGTATGCCCGTTCACACTTTCTCCTTAATAGACTCCTTAGAGTCTTAAAGTTTGAGTCTCTTTAACGCTGGATTAGACTCACAATCGGTTATCGACAACAAATCCACAGACTGTTCGCCGCCAAGCTTGTTTTACCCACAATTCGCAGAACGGCTGTATCTGCCCGATCGCATTGATATCGCATGATGATCTGACGTCCATCCACAGCCTTTACGCCAGTTGCCCCCATTTTGCCTTTTGCCGCCCCAGACCGTTTCCTGTTACCACTCCAGTCTGCAATGTGGATGATCCTGGACAACTCGGCCGGCCCACCCACGGCTTCCGCTTGCACTTGCCGTTTAGGCGTGGCCTCCTCCCCTTTCATCCACAGGCTTTCACAGCGATCTGATGTCAGCGCGGACCGGAAATTACTTTCATCTTCATCTCGTCTCGGACGCAACCGGTGAGACCCTGATCACCGTCGCCCGGGCCGCAGCGGCTCAATATGCGACGGTGTCGCCGATCGAGCACATCTATCCGCTGGTCCGCACTCATAAGCAGCTTGATCGGGTTATTGCCGAAATCGAGGCTTCCCCAGGGGTCGTACTTTATACGCTGCTCGATAGAGAATTGACGGACCGGCTGGAAAACAAGTGCCGGGATTTTGGCATTCCGGCGCTCTCAATTCTCGGTCCCGTGCACAGCCTGTTTCAGGCTTATCTCGGTGCGGAAACCAAACAGCGGATTGGTGCGCAGCATACGCTCAACGCGGAATATTTCCGCCGCATCGACGCCCTCAACTATTCGATGCTGCACGACGATGGCCAGCATACCGACGATCTTGAGCATGCCGATGTCGTGCTCGTCGGTGTATCGCGTACCTCCAAGACGCCGACGTCGATCTATCTTGCCAATCGCGGTGTAAAAACCGCAAACGTTCCGCTGGTGCCCGGAATGCCGGTTCCCGAACCGCTGGAATGTTTACGGCAGCCGCTTGTGGTTGGTCTCTATGCGAGTCCGGAACGGATCGTGCAGATCCGTCAAAACCGCTTGCTTGGGCTGAATGTCCAGGGGAACGACGATCTTTACGTCGACCGTCAGGCAGTCGCCGAAGAGGTGGCTTTCTCGCGACGACTTTGTAACAAGCATGGCTGGCCGTTGATCGATGTCACGCGGCGTTCGATTGAAGAGACAGCCGCGGCGGTTCTTGCGTTGCTGGCTGATAGACGCCGTCAGGTTGGATCGTGATCCAATGGCAGTCTGGCGCGGTGAAAAACTCGTCCTTGCCTCGCAAAGTGTCATCCGGCGCGCGATGCTGGAAAATGCAGGCATCCCCGTGGAACCGCATCCCGCGGATATTGATGAGCGTGCGATTGAAATTTCGGCCGGGTTGCAGGATCCGACAAAAATCGCTTTGCATCTCGCATCCGAAAAAGCGCTCGCCGTGGCGAGCCAAAAGCCCGGACGGATTGTTGTCGGTGCGGACCAGACTCTGGCGCTTGGCGCTAAGCGCTTCTCCAAGCCAATCGACCGGGCTGCGGCACGTAAGCAATTGGAGATGCTTGCGGGCCAAACCCACGCGCTTCACTCCGCTGTGGCCGTGGCATGCGATGGGACCATTACCTTTAGCCACGTCGATACTGCGCGGCTGACCATGCGCAAGCTTTCGCCTGTTTTTCTTGATGCCTATCTCGGTGCGGCGGGAGACGCAGTGACGAAAAGTGTCGGTGCTTATCAGTTGGAGAAATTGGGCGTGCATCTATTTGAGCGCATCGAGGGCGATCATTTTACAATCCTCGGATTACCGCTTCTGGCGCTCTTACATTACTTGCGTTTGCAAGGAAGCATCCTCGCATGACGTCTGCTCCCCGCGCCTGCATCATGGGACATCCGGTAACGCAATCGCGTTCTCCGATGTTGCATGGCTATTGGCTAAAAACCTTGGGCATCGATGGAGCTTATGAACGTGCCGATTTGCTGCCGGAACAATTCCCTGTTTTTTTTCGAAATCTTAGCAGCCATGGGTTTGTCGGTGGCAATATTACCAAGCCCTACAAAGAGCTCGTCTTTCATTTGGTCGATGCCCATGACAGCGACGCGACTGCAGTCGGGGCCGTGAACACCGTCTGGTTCGAGAATGGCAGGCTTATCGGTGGCAACACCGATGCTTCAGGATTTATCAGTCACCTCGACGATACGGCGCCTGGCTGGGATCGGCCTTCACAGCCCGCTGTTGTGTTAGGCGCGGGCGGTGCCGCGCGGGCGGTCATTCACGCACTGCTCGGTCGCAATCGTGATGTTGTTCTCGTCAATCGCACCATTACGCGCGCGCAACAACTTGCCGTCCATTTTGGACCGCGCGTCAGCGCGCGTTCGCTGGCAGAGCTTGGAAACTTGCTTGCGAGATCCGCACTTCTCGTCAACACCTCGGCGCTTGGCGCAATTGGTCAGCCTTCCCTTGATATTGATCTCACACCTCTTCCTTCTGACGCTGTCGTCTACGATATCAACTATGTCCCGCTTGAAACCGATTTGTTGAAAGCTGCTCGCAATCGCGGACTTCGCACGGTCGATGGATTAGGCATGCTGCTGCATCAGGCGGTTCCGGCCTTTGCCAAATGGTTTGGCGTCGTTCCGCGCGTTACAGCGGAACTTCGATCGCTTCTCGAAACTGATATTCGCGCGCAATTGAGAGAATCATAATGTTTGTGCTGGGACTCACCGGCTCGATCGGCATGGGCAAATCGACGACCGCGCGATTTTTTGCCGATGCCGGCGTCCCCGTGCACGACGCAGATGCGGTGGTACATCGCCTGTATGAAGGTGAAGCAGTCGCGGCCATCGAAACGGCATTTCCCGGAACAACCGCGAACGGCAAGGTTGATCGCAATAAACTCGGCGAGCGCGTTTTGGGTGACGCGGAAGCGATCAAGCGGCTTGAGACAATCGTGCATCCCATGGTGCGTCAGGCGGAAAAGCAATTTCTGATGCAAGCCGCCGCAAAAGGGGCGCGCGTCGTTGTCCTCGATATTCCGCTATTGTTTGAGACCAAGGCCGAAGATCGCGTCGATGCAGTTGTAGTTGTTTCCGCATCGCCGGAATTGCAACGTCAACGCGCGCTGGCGCGTCCGGACATGAATCCGGGCAAGCTTCAGGCAATTCTGGCAAAGCAGGTTCCCGATACTGAAAAGCGTCGGCGCGCTCACTTCATCGTGGATAGTTCGGAAAGTTACGATTCCGCTCGCGCCCAAGTCCATGGCATCTTGCGTGCTGTGGCAACAATGCCAGGGCGCGTGGTGCCGCGCGCGGAAACAATTGAAGGGGGCTTAGGCACTTAAATGCGGGAAATCGTGCTCGACACTGAAACGACCGGTCTTGACCCTTATCAGGGAGATCGCCTCGTTGAGATCGGCTGTGTCGAATTGCTCAACCACATGCCGACCGGGCAAAACTTTCATCGTTATATCAATCCCGAGCGCGATATGCCGGAGGGGGCATTTGCAGTTCACGGTCTTTCCGAAAAATTTCTCAAAGATAAACCGCTTTTCAGCGAAATAGCCGACGACTTTGTGGCTTTCATCGGGGATTCGCCGCTTGTCATTCACAATGCTTCTTTCGACATCAGCTTCATCAATGCCGAACTCGAACGGGTCAAACGACCGATTGTTGCACGCGAGCGTCTGATCGACACGCTGCTGCTCGCGCGTCGCAAACATCCCGCCGGACCCAATCGACTTGACGATCTGTGTGGCCGCTATGGAATCGACAATTCCAAACGCACCAAACACGGCGCGCTGCTCGATGCGGAGCTGCTGGCGGAAGTTTACATCGAACTCATCGGCGCGCGGCAGGCGCAGCTTGGGTTGCAGGCGGCAGGGCGTAGTCCGACCGCGGTCCGCGCGCAAAATTCGGTCATTCGAGTGCGACCGGCTCCGCTGCCTTCGCGGCTGACGGAGTCCGATCGCACAGCCCATCGCGAATTTGTGGAAACGCTGGGCGAGCCGATCTGGCGGGACTATCAGAAGTCTTAAAGGCGCCAGAAGGTCAACCGCGCTTTAACTTGGCTGGGATTGGGTTTGCGGCTGAAGCTCGCTCATCTTTTGACGATAGAGCCCAACGAAATCGACGGGATCGATCAGCAAGGGCGGGAAGCCGCCGTTACGCACGGCAGCGGCAATAATCTCGCGGGCGAACGGAAACAAAAGCCGTGGGCACTCGATCATCATCAATGGATGCAGATTCTCTTGCGGAACGTTCTGAATACGGAACATTCCCGCATAAAGAAGCTCAAAGCTAAACAGCACGCTGCCGGCTGCCTCCGCTTTGCCTTCAAGCCGCAATTCCACTTCAACATCGGTCTCGCCATAGGGCGTCGCGTTGACATTGATCTGGATGCCGATCGCGGGTTGCTGCTGGCCGCTGAGCGACCGCGGTGCATTTGGATTTTCGAAAGAAAAATCCTTGATGTACTGGGCAAGCACATTGAGCTGGGGCGGTAAATCTGGCGCAGGTCCGCCATTGCCGTTGGTCATCATCTGATCTCCGAAACAGCGCCCATGCGCTTGTCGCAACCGGCGGTGTGGCTAACACAGGCCGCCAACACCGACAAGGATGGGATCCGACCAGGGACCGGGTCGATGGTGCGCAAAGGGCAAAAACAGCGCCAAGAAACAGCGCCAGGTGACAGATGGGTTCCCTTAATCGCGATTTCGCCTTGTTCCCGCGCCGAGGTTGGCTCGGGGGGAGGGATCGTCTAAGGTCGTATTGCCTATGCGTTGTAGGTCGGAAAAGGGCCTGTAGAGGGGAAGACCCCTGGAACGGCCAATTCGTGCGACTACATAGTATCGGCGGATTTACGCCATATCTTGGGACATCGGTCGGCCCGGTCCGACTGCTGCGAGAGCGTACACGTGTTCGACATCACCACCATTATTTTTCTGGCGCTCGCGGTTTTCATTTTTTTGCGGCTGCGCAGCGTGTTGGGGCAGCGTACCGGTCGCGAACGCCCGCCCTTTGACCCCTATTCTGCACGGGACACCGTTCGTCCCTCCTCGACCGATAATAATAAGGTGATCCCGCTGCCGACCCGGACGGGCGAGACCAGCCCCGCTGCTGTTGCTCCACCTGAACCGGTGGACCGCTGGAAGGGGATCGCGGAGCCCGGAACACCGGTTGCAGCCGGTCTTGACGCCATCGTTGCCGCGGATCCCAACTTCGACGCCAAACATTTTACCGTGGGCGGCAGGGCGGCTTATGAAATGATCGTCATGGCCTATGCGGAAGGCGACCGCAGCACGTTAAAAAATTTGTTGTCGCGTGAGGTCTGCGACGGTTTTGAAGCGGCGATTCGGGAACGGGAAACTCGCAACGAGAAAGTCGAGAGCCGTTTCGTTTCCATCGACAAAGCCGATATCATTGGCGCTGAATTGCGCGCACGCACGGCTCAGATCACGGTGCGGTTTGTCTCGCAATTGATCTCGGCTACGCGCAACGCAACGGGCGACGTCATTGACGGCTCGCCCGAGAGGGTCAGTGAAGTGACTGACGTCTGGACCTTCGCGCGCGATCTGTCTTCGCGCGATCCCAATTGGAAGCTGGTCGCCACCGAAGCAGGGCAATGACCGGGGAGCGCGGCAATGGCGGCGCCTTACGGTTGGACTAAGCGGCAAGCCATCGCACTTGCCATTGCGTTGTCGGCAACATCGGCCCATGCAGCGCGATGGGGCGATACTGGCCCGATCACCATTCCCGATGCGCAGATAGAACCGACCACATGGTCTGAGCTCGACGGGTGGAGCCTCGACGACCAGGCGGAAGCGTATGCGACCTTTTGGGCGAGTTGCCGGCCGATGCTTAAGCGCTCGGCGGCGGCCTCACGCGCGGTTCGGCCAATTTCCAACGCGCTTGAAACGGCATGTCGGCATGCGACGACCGCATTACCCATTTCACCTGAACGTGCGCGCAAATTCTTCGAAGAGGAATTCCGCCCGGTGCGGATTTCGCGTCTGGGCGAAACGCAAGGATTCCTGACTGGATACTATGAGCCTCTGGTCGAGGGCTCGCGATTTCCGACCCGCGAATTTACGGTGCCGATGTATCGTCGCCCCGATGATCTCGTCGCGATCGGCTCGAGCGGGAGCAGTGGCTTTCCCAACAAGGCCCAAGTCGGACGGCGCACTGGTGACGGCTCCATCGTTCCTTATTACGATCGCGGCGAAATTGAGGATGGCGCGCTGGATGGCCGTCACCTGGAAATCTGTTGGCTCAAGGATCCGGTGGCCGCATTCTCGATCCATATTCAGGGGTCGGCCCGTGTGCGGCTCGAAGATGGGTTGATGCTGCGCCTCAACTACGACGCCCATAACGGCCATTCTTATACGCCGGTGGGTCGGCTTCTGATCGAACGAAATATTGTTCCCAAAGAAGAGATGTCGCTTGAGCGCATTCGCCAGTGGATGCACGATAATCCAGACGGGGCTCGCGATCTGCGCCGTAACAACCAGTCGTTCGTCTTTTTTCGCATTGTCGGCCTTGGAGATGAGGGAGAAGCATTGGGCGGGCAAGGTGTACGACTGACCCCCGGCCGGTCGATCGCGGTGGATCGCGCTTTGCACACTTATGGCACTCCATTCTGGATCGAAGCCGATCTGCCGATTGCCAGCAGGACGTCGCGCACGCCATTCCGGCGTCTCATGATTGCGCAGGATACGGGTTCGGCCATTGTCGGTCCGGCGCGCGCGGATCTGTTCTTCGGAGCGGGCGATAGCGCCGGACTGATCGCCGGGCGCATCCGTGATCCCGGCCGTTTCGTGATGCTGATTCCGCGCGAGCTTGATCCGCTTGAGGCAGGAAAAACAATGCCGGTTCCGGTCGCGCGGCCGAATGTCGAGAAAATGTCCGAACCCTCCGCCGGAAATAATTCGAAGCACGCCTCCAAGTCGAGGCGCGCCAAAC
>DATAIA010000479.1:0-6304 GCA_036262895.1 Xanthobacteraceae bacterium | reverse complement strand
AATGATGTTGACGTGGGCGAGCCCGCCGCGGGTCCAACCCGCCAGTGCCACTGCGAAATCATAGATGCGGTTGGTGATGCCGGCGGAATTCATCAGGTTGCCGGCAAGAATGAAGAACGGCACCGCCAGCAAGGGGAAACTATCGATGCCGCCGGCCATGCGATGCAAGATGACGAAGTCGGGCAGTTCGGCGATGAAGTGCGTGTAGATGTAGGACGATCCCGCCAGGGCGATGAACACCGGCACGCCGGCGAGCAGCACCGCGATGAAAAGAAAGGCCATAAGGACCATGGGATTACCCTGCGCTAGTCGGCTGCGATCTGGTCGATGACGTCGTGCGGCTTCTTCCAGCCCATGCAGGCGTTGCGCCACACATTGATGGCCTGACGTAACAACATCAGGAAGCAGCCGAGGGAGACGCCGGCGTAAACCCAGCTCATCGACAGATCGAACACCGTCATGCGCTGGATGCCCATGCGGTCGGTGATCGTGACCGAGATGTAGGCAAGAAAAGCGATGAAGGCGAGCTTGACGATATCGACCGCGGCCAGCAGCACCTGCCGCATCGGCCCGGGCTTCATCACGTTCGATAAAAGCTCGACAGCGATATGGGTGTTGCGTCGTGTCACCGTCGCGCCGCCGATGAATACCACCCACATCAGGCCGTAACGCGCGATTTCCTCGGTCCAAGCCAAGCTGTCGTTAAGAACGTAGCGGGTGAAGAATTGCAGGAAGACGATGAAGGCGAGGCTCCAGAAGATCACGAAAGCGAGCCAGTCTTCCGGATAATGTTCAATCACCACCTCGGCATCTTCAGCGACAATGAGGTGGACATTGTCCTCTACAGTCGACTTCTGTTCGCTCATAAGGTTTCCCTAAAATCAGGCCAGACCGCGCCAAATAAGCACACTCGTCATGCCGCGCGTTTTGCGCGTCATGACGAGTGCTGTCCTCGGTTTGCGTTACTTCAGCGCCTGCAGCGCGTCGTATTCGGCCTTGGTCCAGCCGGCACCGGCGGAGGCATCGTTATGGAGCGGGATTGCGGCCGCCCGGAAAGCGGCGCGGTCGGGCTCGATCACGGTCTTACCGAGCTTGCGGAGCTCATCCGCCAGTTTCAGTTCCGACGTGCGGATTTCCTTGGTCGCATTGTCCGCTGCGGTCGAGAGCACTTCCTGGAACACCTTTTTGTCGGCATCGCTCATCTTGGCCCAGACATGGCTGCCGACGATGGTCAGCAACGACTCGGTGATGTGGCCGGAGAGGATGATGTGCGACTGCACCTCGTAGAACTTCTTGGCCATGATGGTCGGCAGCGGATTTTCCTGGCCATCCACGGTGCCTTGCTGGAGCGCGAGATAGACTTCGGCGAAGGCGATCGGCGTGGCATTGGCGCCGACCGACTTGGTAAACATCAGGAACAGCGGCGCCGGCGGCACGCGCAGCTTCATGCCCTTCATGTCTTCGGGCTTGTTGATCGCCTTGTTGGCGGTGACGTGACGCTGGCCGTAATAAGTGAGGGTGATGACCTTGTGCTTGGTCTTGTCCTCGTAGCCCTTGGCGATGTCGCGAAACAGCTTGCTGTTGCGATAGGCCATGAAGTGATCGAAATCGCGCAGGACATAGGGCGCATTGGTGATCGAGATCGGCTTGTGGATCGAGCCGGCGAAGGCGACGCCGGTATAGATGATGTCGACGGTACCAAGACCCAGACCCTCATTGATCTGGTTTTCGTTGCCCAGTTGCGAGGCCGGAAACACGCCGATTTCATAGCGGCCGGCGGTGCGCTTCTTGATCTCTTCCGCGGCCCACAGCGCTTGCGTGTGATAAGGCTCGGCGACTTCGTAAACGTGCGCCCATTTCAATTTGGTCTGCGCGCCGGCAGGTCCGGCGACCGCGAGGGTGGCGACGGCGAAGGCAAGACCGAGCGTCAGTCTGCGCGAAAATTTCTGCATAGCGAGTTTCTCCCCCTTGAATGCTTTTGATTTGCCGTATCTGGCCTTCTCGAGTGCCATCGCGGCCGGTTCCACTTGAGTGGAAGTCCACATTCAGCTAACATGTTACTATGATTATGCGCAATAGCCCATACAAATTCTTGCCTGCCCTGAATCGCGATAAGCGCGGCGGGACGGTTCAGAACGTCCAGGACATCATCCGCGACGCGATCGTGCGGCTGGAATTGCCGCCCGGCGTCTTCATCGACAAGAAGGCGCTCTGCGAGCAGTTGGGCATTTCGCGGTTTCCGGTATCGGAAGCGCTGGGACGGCTGGCGGACGAAGGTTTTGTCGAAGTCCTGCCGCAGCACGGCACGCGCGTGACGCGCATCGACCTGACCGACTGCGCCGAGGCCATGTTCATCCGCCGCGCGCTGGAAAGCGAATGCCTACGCCGGATCGCGCCGCGCATCGACGGAACGCTCATTGATGCGCTTAACCGCAATATGCTGGATCAGCAGGCGGCCATGGCGCGCGACGACCGCGTGCGCTTCCACGCGTGCGACATCGCCTTGCACGACTTGCTGCTCGAAGCTCTGGCCTATGAGCGCGTCAAGACGGCAGTGTTCGCGGCACGGGCAAAGCTGGACCGGCTCCGGCTGTTCATGTGCACCCCGCATCGGCAGGCTTCGACTTTTGCTGAACACCGGCGAATCGTCGATGCCCTCGTGGCCGGCGACGCTGCCGCCGCCGGCCACGCCATGGAGCAGCATCTCGATATGGTCATGGCCGAACTGACTGAGTTTGCGGCCGCCAATCCCGACATCTTCGAGACCGCCGAGAAGGCGACGGCGGCGGCGTAGGCGCGCATGCGGCCGATCAACTCGCCTATGAGCCGTGCACGACCCATGCCGAGCCGAGGACCTAGCGGCCGGCTGTCGCAGTAGATCATTTTGGCGGCCCACGAAGCGCGTACAAGCGGATTAAATTATCAGAGCGCGCGCTTCTTTCAGAACGATGCCGCCCGCAATCCCCACGCCGACAACGTAAGCCCAACCATGCGTGAAATCGAATAGGTGCGAGTTGAATAAAGAACTGACAATGTTCTGAATGACAACGACAAGGCCAGCCCAGCCCGCAAAGCCTCCGATCCTAAACAGCGTCAAATGTGCAACCCACATTGCCAATAAGAAGGCGATGCCAACGAATCCAAGCTGGATTCCAATCGCAAAAATCTGATTATGCGGATTTACCGAGGCTTCTCCCGCCATGCCGGTTTGACCTGAAGCGGCGCGCCTGAACTGGTCGGGTATCGAGCCCGTGCCATGGCCGAAGGTTGGCGCTGTTTTGAGAGATTCAACCGACCTTCGCCAAAACTCCAAGCGTTCTCCGGCAGGCGTCGCGACCCCGGTGGGGCGATGATCGACTACTTCTTGGAATAGAGAAGTAACCCGCGTTCGGAGATAGTCCGCTGAAGGCCACGCGACTGCCATTAACGCCAGAAAGCCGACGAAGAGACCGACAGCTCCCTTCAGTCCAAAGATACGGAAACCGAACACAACTAGCAGTATAGGGACAACTACAAGAGAGGTGCGGCTTGTCGCGACATAGAAAATATTGGCGAGGAAAACAAGAATCAGCCCGACAAGGACAAGGCTTAGAAAGCGACGTCCGTCGTGCCAATAATCGATGGCAAAATATACGATGAAGAAAATACTGACCGTGAACATCGCGCCTTGCGAGATATAATCCTTGACCGGAATGCCTAGGCCTTTGGGCGCGCCGAAGAGCGGCATAAGTGGCCAAACAAACAACGACCAAGAAGCAAGAAGCAGCAGAAAGCTGCTTGCGAGGAAAGCAATGAGAACATGATGGCCGCGTTCGGAGCGCGTGAAATGGCACAGCAGTAAAGGAATGAACAATAATTTGAGAAAGGAGCTGAGCCCATTGAAGCGATCCACCCACGGAACGTCGGCCCAGAGCATCCCCGCCACGCCTAGGCCGACCAGAATCAGCGGTAGATAGCCGGCCGGGGTTAGGCACACGCGGCGTAGAGACTGCAGATCAAGGGCGGGAATGACGGTCAGTAGCCACAATACTGCAAGGATGCCAGTCGCGGACGTTGACCACGGTAGCGAAGCCGCCAACGCAGCGGCGAAGAAATCTGCCAGGCGCAGAAATTTTGTACGATCAAGGGTCATTCGTATCTGTTCCGGATCGTTATATGCCTGTCATTCGCCGCATGATGCGACTTCGGCCGAATTCCGGCCGAGGCATGCGTGGCTAAGCTGGATATTTGTCGTCGATGGCCGAAGGATGTTTTACGACGACCGTGATCGCGTCGGTGATTGCGGTAAAACTAGTCACCTCGCCGGGCAATAACTTTATAATATCGCCATTATTCAAGCGGCGGCCACACATTTCCACCGCGCCATCCAGGACCAAGGTAATTTCGGTGGCAACTTTGTGAAAGTGCGCCGGTTCCTGATCGCCGGCTTTATATCGCTTGACCGCAACTTCCGCAGCTCCGGTTCGGAGGGCGGCCGGCGCGAAGTCGCCAACGAACCAGCCCTTGACCATCTCATCGAGATGAAAGATTTCCAACGCGCGGCACTCCGTTGCAGAGCTGGATATAAGCATCGAGATCTTCTGGCACGCCGAGGCCATGCATGGCGCTCTGCGCGATCTCATAAACGCCGACGCGCTGTCCTTGCGCGATCATGTAGTTGTAGACCGGACACGTATAGAACTCGTTATTGACCCGGTCGTTGCGCGCGATCATATCAATGGCGGCATCGATAAAGTAGCCAGCCTTGGCGAAGAAATAGATGCCGACGGTGGCGAGATCGGAAATAGCGACTTTCTCGCGAACTTCCAGCACTGTGCCGCAGTCGTCGATGCGGGCGTAGGACCATTTGGGGTCGCGCCCTGGCTCTCTAAACACCAAAATGGATCCGTCGAGCTTTCGATCCATACAATCCTTGATGAATTTGCCGCAATCGAAGTCGACGATCTGATCGCAGTTGGCGATCAGAAGCGGGGCATTCCGGTTAATTTCGTGCCGCGCCAGCAAGATCGTGCAGACCGATCCTTCTGTCAGGCGGTCGACTTTGACCACCTTGAATCCGTGATCTTTGGTCAACGATTGTGCCAGCTCCGGCTCGGCTTCCAGGTGTGCCGTGCGGGCCAGCAGCACCACGTCAAAGGCCTTGTGGCTAAGATTATCGAGCACGCGCGAAATCATCGGCATGCCGCAGACGTCGATGAAGGGCTTGGGTAAAGCATACCCCGCCTTCACGAAACGAGCTCCTTCGCCAGCCATTGGAATGACCAGCGTCGGTCTTTGAACAGAGAGGCCGTAATTAATGCGCTGCGATAGTAGCGCTTCTTCAAACTCAAGTATCTTCTGCGGACTATATAGCGGATAATACGTGTCGGCTTCAATGCGGTGATGGCCGACAGTCTTGCCCGACAGGATCATCTCGTTGAGCGCCTGCGAGATGAAAAACGCCTCGTGCACCGGATTGTTGTTAAGCAATACGCGCTTGGCCCCTTCGATGAAATCGCTGCCACGCCGGAAGTAATAGAGTCCCGCGATAGCAAGACGGCTAATGACGCGTTTTTCCGCCGTTTCGACAATATGTCCTTCGTCATCTGCGCGTACGTATGAAAAACGCGGGTGCGTCGACTGGAATGTGACCACGCCGGCGTCGTATTCACGACGCCGCAAATCGTTGATGGCCTCATTCAGATTGGCGAGCAGTACTTGGTCGCCATTGGCGATGAGTAATTCTTCGTCTGGATCGATATGGTCGATAGCCATAAGGCATGAGCAGATGGCGCCCTGTGTCGGAGCGATGATCTGCACGATATCGGCGCGCCGAGGCCCAGCAACGACTTTCACGACATCGTCCAGACTATAGGACTTGCAGTCCTGTTCTTGGACCACGAAGGTGAATCGGGGGTCGCCGTCGATGCCAAGCAGTGCGCGTAACGTGTGCTCAATAAGCGGTGTTCCGCAAATATCGACAAGCGGCTTGGGAAAAACGAACTGGCCTTCCGGAAAGTACCGGTCACGGCCCGCGATCGGGACGAGAATGTTCACTGCAATCTCCCCGGTGCGATTGTCTTCAAGGCGTTGGCGATGCGTTCGTAGGTGACGGCATCAGGATCAGCTACTTCGAGAACATGCATGCCGGCAGCGGTCGCCGCGCGTATGCCGTTCACATTGTCTTCGACGACCAGACAGCGGTCCGGCTGCACGTTCAACCGGTTCGCCGCCGCGAGATAAATTTCGGGATCGGGTTTGGGAAGCTTGATGTCTTCGTTGGACAATGTGGTTTCGAAGAATATATCCAGCTCGGCGGCACGCA
>DATAIA010000478.1:0-5764 GCA_036262895.1 Xanthobacteraceae bacterium | reverse complement strand
CCTGACCCTTATCGCTACTCGACCTTACTCAGCGGCAATCTGGGAGAAATCGCTGCCGTCGGATGATCAAACACATTTCTCTCGTCTGTGGATAACCAATACGATAAGAACGGAACACAGTGAGCCCGGCTCTGACTTTGTAATTGCGGTCCTTTTGATCGATGCAACTTTCACTGGTCGACGTCGGAAGCGTGACGCATACCGGGATGGTTCGGGAGCGCAACGAGGACTCCTGCCTGGTGCGCACTGACATTGGCCTTTGGGCCGTCGCGGACGGCATGGGTGGGCACGAGGCTGGCGATATGGCCAGCCAGATCGTTGTGAGGTCACTTGACGGAATCGCGGACCCCGCATCATCAGCCGAATTACTGCAGGAATGCGAGGAGCGGATTTTTCGTGCCAATCAGGAGATCATGGACCTCAGCAGCGCGCGTAACGGGGCTATCATCGGCACCACTGCTGCGATCCTGCTTTTGCGTGAAGAGCACTATGCATGCGTTTGGGCCGGCGACAGCCGGGTCTACCTGATCAAGAATGGCTCTATCGGACAGGTTTCCCGCGATCATACCGAAGTGGAAGAGCTGGTCGCAGGTGGAGCGCTGTCTCGCGAGGACGCAAGGAACTGGCCCAACAATGTGATCACCCGCGCGGTCGGTGTCGCGCCAGATCTTGAACTGGAGGTGGTCACTGGACCCGTTGCATCGGGCGATATTTTCGTGCTCTGCAGCGACGGCCTGACCAAGCACGTGCACGACGGCGAAATCCTCGAACAAGTAACTTCGCGTAATGCGCAAGCATCCTGTGAGGCCATGCTTGATTTGGCGCTCGAGCGCGGAGGGACGGACAATGTAAGCGTGGTGGTTATTCGTGTGCTCCCCACGGTGCGCCGATCGTCGGAGCCGACGAATTCACCCGCCATGATCCATTCCGGGCGCCAACCATGACTCCCAACAAGCCGTTCACACCCGGTTATCGCGGCATAGCGCCGGGCACGCGTCTCAATGGCATCTACGAAATCGACGAGATGATTGGCGCTGGCGGCATGGGCGAAGTCTACAAGTCCCATGAAATACAGACGGGCGCCTCGGTCGCGATCAAAATGTTGCTTCCGGAGATGGCCGAGAACGAAGCCGCACTGGGGCTTTTCCGGAGGGAGGCGGCTGCGTTACACAACCTGCCGCACGATGCCATCGTTCGCTACTTCCTGTTCACGGTAGAACCTGTTTTGCAGCGTCCGTATCTGGCGATGGAGTTCGTCAATGGGCGATCGCTTTCGGACATGTTGGAGGAAGGACCGCTGAGCTTCGAAGCTCTGGTGAAGTTGATGCGTCGGATCGCGTCAGGCCTGCAGGCCGCACATGAACGCGGAGTTATCCATCGCGACGTGTCCCCCGACAACATCATCGTCCCGCTAGGAGACGTAACGCGAGCGAAAATCATCGATTTTGGCATCGCACGCTCAGCTCAGTTTGGTGACAAAACCATCATTGGCTCTGGCTTCGCCGGCAAAGCCAACTTTGTCTCGCCCGAACAGGTGGGCTTGTACGGCAACGAAGTGACCGCGAAGTCCGACATCTACAGTCTCGGTCTGCTGTTGTTCTATTCTTTGACTGGTCAAAAGCTCGATATGGGCGGGAGTCAGTTTCAGCTCGTCGAAAAGCGCCGGAGGGTCCCCGACCTGGGCGGCGTCGACGCCCGGATCCGGCCGCTTCTCGAACGAATGATGCAGCCAGATCCGGCCAATCGGCCGGCCAGCATGGCCGAAATCCTCAACTGGCAAATTTCCGTTCCGCGAACGGATGGTACCGATCCTGCTCCGCAAATGCACTCGCTGCCGATAGGCAAGCCATTCACAACTCAATCCGGTCATCGCGCCTTGTGGATGACCTCAGCCGTTGCTGCTGTAGCTGTGCTTTTGGCGGCGGGAGGCTATGGGTTTTACAGCTTTGTCTGGTCTGAGCCGAAGATGGTCGTTTTGCCGCCGCCGCCGCTCGGCCAAAAATCCACGCCGATCAGGCCCGAGCCGAATGTTCAGCCTGCGCTGGCGCCTACCATGCCTGCGCCTCCAAAAATGGAAGGATCATCGAGCCGCGCGGATCAAATTCGCAAATATGTTGAGCAGTACGATGGCGGTGATTGCTTTTTTATGCTGCCGGTTGCGATCAGTTCAGCAGCCGCTGTGATAGAGGGGTTCGGCACATCGACGGCGCCATTCGATACGTTCGAGAGAGCGTTCAAGCGCGATATGGGCTTCGAAGCCGCGATCGGCGTCCGGCAAGTTACTCAGGCGCAATGTCCGGCGATCAAATTCCTGAGCCAGCTCGGGACCAATCAGGCGCGCGCGCCAAGGATCAATCTTGCTTCGGTCGAAGTAAAGGATGGTGAGACGCTAAACGGCAGCATCGAGAATTTTGCCAATCGCATTGTTGAATTGCTGTTGGTCTCCGAGAACGGCCAGGTGCAAAGTCTGTCCTATCTGCTGAAGCCGGGCACTGACTCTCTATCCTTCTCCATAGGAATGCAGCGAGGCGGCGCTCCCGGCGCAGGTCCCCAGCTCATCATGGCTGTTGCTACCACCCAGGTCATCGCTTCGCTGCGGCAGCCGCGACCGATGGCTGCCGATACTTTCTTCCTTCAGGCCCTGAGCGAAGCCCAACGCAACAATCTGACGATTTCAACAGCAGCGCGATATATCCGGCTCAAGCCCTGAGATGCCGCGCAAAGAGACGATTGGTATACAGCGCTCGTGAGCTCAAAATCTGCCTAGTATCAGGATCTTTAGATCCTGGTCGGGCGTGAAGTCATCAGCGCTAAATTCCATCGCGTTGGGCGAAATCGGCTTAAGCCGGCCGGCGCAGAAGCTGACCAGGCGATCGCCGCCGCTGTCGATAGCCAGTTTGAAGGATCTGATTGGGCCGGCCCAGTTGGCGCCGGTCGTGAGTACATAGCTTATGCGGCGTTCCTGGATCATTGCAGCATTAAGCTGACCCTTTCCGGCGCGCTTGTCCAAATCAGCCAGAAAGGCATCAGTGATGCAGTATTGCTTGCGATAGCGTTGCACTTCCGCAGAAAGCGACTTGTTGTTGCGCAACACCCAACGCAGGATAGTGTCCGAACTGGTACCGACACTCGGGCGGTACTGGTGCTCGACCACTACTTTCCGGTCGGCGGGAAAAGTCTGCTGGCGTACGGCAGAAGTTTTCGCAACCCAGGCGGCGGCATATTGCTGGCGCCCTTTATCGTTCGTGCCGGCGGGCATGAGCAGGCCTTCATCCGCAAGCTTTACTCGTGTCGCTTCGGGCAGATCGGCAACGCGAATTTCGCTTTTCCCGATCGGGAGCATCGGCAATTTGAATTGACGGAGAAGGGCGCTCACGTCCTTGCCACCTATCGTCGCACGTTGATCGAGCTGGAATTTGGCCGGAGCTCCGTCGATCTTGGTTGCGAAGTCGACGAAATTGACCGGATCGCTCGAGGGCAATGCGATGCTCTCTCCTTCGGATAGGTCGATGTCCGGCAGTGGAAACGCGACGGTCAATGTAACCGGCTTGTCGGATGTATTGACGAATTGATACCGAACCTGGACGCGATCGAGCGAGATCCGCAGATCCTCACTTTCGATAGCGATAGTGTTGCTCCGGAGAAATTGCAGTCCACCGATTGACAACTCCGCGGCGGAATCATTGGCGCGAACCGGGCCGGGCCCCGTTGAAACCGCGAGCACCAACGCTGCAAATTGGTAAGCTATTTGCTTTCGCATTTGGCCGCTCCTAATGCGCAGCATAGCAGGTTCAGTCGATCGGCCGGTAAAGGTCACCCCATTCCGGCTTCCACACCGCGTCCGGGTCGCAGACGACGATCGCGACTTTCATGTCGTTGGCAAGGCGGATCGCGCCACGATAGGCATCCTGCGCGGGGAGTTGGGCGCTGACACGATCCGTACTCAACCGGCCGCCACTCGCGGTTGCTGGAAATGCAATCGATCCGGTTTCACCATCGCTTTCGCGCCTTAAAACCAGCGTCACCGCATCAGGTTGGATTTCGTCTACCTGCTCGAATCGGTTCCGGGACATGATTTCCAACATCAATCAGGTTTAGATTATGCAATAGCTTAGTGTATAATATTCCTCTTAGACAAAATAGATCACATTCGAACTCTTAATTCACCGACCCAAGGCCCCTTCAGCCCGGAAGTTCTTGCAGGAGCAGTACCGCATTGACGACCAGCAGATAGAAGACGGCCAAGTGACCAAGTGAGGTCGGTGGCAGTTCAGTTTGGTATTGAGGCGAACATGTTTCGTCAAAATTTAATTTGGACAATTGCGATAGGCTGCACGTGCTGTTGGCTGGAAGGGGCTATGGCCGACGACGTCGTAGTGCGGAAATTTTCCAGCGGGTCGACGGCCGCTTCGGTCGGGATCGTGGATGCCAGTGAGGACGTGGAGATCGCCGGGCCACAGGCGCTAACTTCGGATGCGGACGGCAATCTCTTCCTCCTTGATCAAGTCAATGGCCGCATTCTCCGGTTCAATCCAAAGCAGTCCGGAGACGAGGCCAGCATTCTCAAGATGCCGCCAACCATTCAACCCAGCGATCTCGTTGTAAACAAGAGCGATATCCTGGTGTGGGACGGCTCGGTGCGAACGCTCAAACCGGCTGACCAACCCTCGACTCGCGGGCTTGATGGCGATGCTGTTCAGCTCGAAGAGGTTTCTACGCGTGGTGTCGACGATCGATTTGCCACTTCGGCCTTCGCGCAAATGGGCTCGCAGCCGCCTGGCAGTGCCTCGGATCTGCTCGATCAGAGCACGCGCGACGTGATCATTAAGAAGACGCGGCAACCCGATCGTCAATATATCTCATCGCGCGGCAAAGGCTCGATCATCGCGGACGTCATTCCCAATAAAGGGGAAAGCAGCGTTCGCATCGAAGTTCGAACCATGGAGACCAACGAGACGATTGCGTCGCTGACGCTGCGAGTACCCAACAAATTGGGAACGGTCGAGTTTTTGGAAATCGACAACAGCGATCGGTTTTATGTGCTCGGTGAAAATATTCCGGACTTAGGGAAGGCGTCGACCTTCGTGGCACGCTATGCGCCGAATGGAAAACTGGAGGGAATATACGAGCTTCCCCTGCAGAACTTGCCCCTGACACGGCGCTTTGTCACGGTTTCTGGTGATGGCAATGTTTATTTCCTGCGCACCAGAGCGGATGCGGTGGATGTCGTCGGCGTTGGCTTTCGGCAGCTGCGGAACTCATCGATCGTCGATCTCCGTCTTCCCGGCACAACGAACTCTTCGGTTGCAGGAAAGTCGGGTGCAAATTCGCGTAGCAAGTTTGATGCGATTGCCGCCGTGCGTCCGTCCAATCGTCAGCAGACCATCGAGACTGCTTTTGCGTTTGAGGGCTTGCAGTGGAAGTTGACGCCGGCGAATTACGGCAGCGATCCGGATACGGCGTGCACGGGTTTCAATCGTATTCGCAGGCCATGGTATTTGCAGGGCAAGCTCAATCAGGAGGTGAGGGGCGTGCCCTATTGCTGGGGCTGCCACGGGTCACTGGCAAATTTTCGCCAGCGTGTTGAGAGCGGCGCGATGGCCGGCAATGTCTGCACCAGAAATGCTCCAAGGGCCGATGTCGCCGGAGTGGACTGCTCAGCATTCGTGAGCGCGGCCTGGGGACTCTCTATTCACTACACCACCGCGGCAATTCCGGCGATTGCCAAACCGCTCGAGAATCCCTGGGATCTGAAGCCGGGTGA
>DATAIA010000477.1:0-1947 GCA_036262895.1 Xanthobacteraceae bacterium | reverse complement strand
AACTCGACGCGAGCATCCTTTCTTATGACGGTAAGGACTTTGTTCGGACCGAGACAACCTTGATGCAAAATGGACAATCCGCCGCCAATACAAAACTTGAGCATGATAGCGCAGCCTATAAAGCCTTGGTCGAAAAAAAGTCCTACACCGGGCCAGTGACTGTTTTTGGTAAAAACTACCAAGGCAACTACGCACCGCTCATCGGTGAAGACGGCAAATTGACCGGCGCCCTGTTTGTGGGTGTACCGAAATAGTCGCACACGACGGCGCACGCTTGCTGCTCTAGCCCGTTCCGGTTTTCTCGTCGGCCGTTTCAGCGAGCGTCGCCCTCGATCCGCGCAATGCGACGATGTCATTAGCAGCAAGTCGACACCACTCGCCTGTTAAGGTTTGCCAGCGATTACAGGTCGGACAGCCTTTTAGACGCTCTCCGTAGTGATCGATCTCGACGAGCGGTCGCTTGCAGCGGTCACAGTTGCCAAGATCGTCCATCGCACCGGCGTAATCGTTGTTGCGCAGGCGTGAAAAGGCCATCAGCGGCTGAACCACTCTATTGTCCGGACCACACCGTAGGCCGCGATGGCGATCACCCCTAGAAGAACGAAGGTAAATCCTAGAACGATTGAGAAAATGTCCGCGCGTAGGAATTCAAGCAGTTCGAGCCGGATCACCGCCGCGCCTATGAAAGCAAGCCCAGTTGCTATGATGGTTCCGGCAATCCCCACACCGGTGCGATGAAAGTTCTGTCGTCGGCGGAACGCACGGCTGTAGGTACTCACAAGCCGCTTCTGAGGGGTCCATTGATCCATATTCGCCTCCCGGCGCGATGAGTGACGTTCTGTTAATTATCACCTGTCACCTTTCTGAAAACTTGAGGGCGAGGATGCAAAAATGCGTGAGAATGGAGCCTCAGCAAAGACCGAGCCTTCTACTCCTACAGGCTATCGCGTGTATCTTCTGCCGGGTGCGCTTGAAATATGCGCTCGCCTAGGAACCCCGGAGGAGGTTCGCAATCTTATAAAGGTCCTGCGAGCAGGCATTCTCATTTTGCAGGATGCGACCGAAAGCGACATGGACGAACCGCTGAGCCTAGCTGCTAAACGAGTCACCGCGGTCAGGGCCGCTTCCAAAGTAGCCGCTTCTCCGAAGTAACGGGGCTCAGGATGAGCCTCCTGGGGCCGCTTCTTACTGAGAGTCATGGCCGAACAAACCACCTGCCGCTTCCCGCCACCTTGGAGGGTGAGCAGATACCTTGGGAACTATCCTGATGTAGCTAATCCGCGCAGCGGTCTTTTTTTCGAGCGTATCGATTACCGTGTGGGAGATCTCATCCAGTACGGGCGGTCTAAAGTCGTTATAGGCATTTGGGTCCGTATTGAAATCCACCTCCACGACAAGAATGGGTAACCAAGCATCATTTTCCCAAGTGTATTCGTACCAAGTTCGCGAATCTCCACTCAGCTTCTCCACCTCTTGACGCACTATCGCTTTCGGCATTGTCATCCTCCCTTTTCACACAATCCCCAGCGGCTGATAAACGAGTCTGCGAATTGAAGTTCTTTACTCCCGGCTCTTTGTAGGCAGTGACCAGAGCCCCAGCCACTGCATTGGCGATGTCATCTTGAGCCCCTGGCGCATGATCGATGCTGTCTCTGCCGCCGCCAAGCTCAAAGGCGTGCGCTTCGTCCACGTCGGCAGCTTCGGACAGGAGCCGAACTGGTTCGCTCAACCACTCCCAACGCGAATATCTGAGGCTTGCAGGCGAGCGTTCGTGACTGCCCTTGCCAAAGTGCGGAAAGAGTTCGACCTCCTCTTTGGACGCAATCCAGTAACCTCAATGCAGACAGAGAGCGGTCCCGGACAGCCGAGCCCGTCACCAAGGCGGTTGGAAGCCGTATCTCCGCAGAGCGAGGAACGCGATTAAAGCTGCTGCCATCGCTGCCAGCA
>DATAIA010000476.1:0-5193 GCA_036262895.1 Xanthobacteraceae bacterium | reverse complement strand
ATGGCATGGGACGGGGACGGCACGCTACGCCGCAGACGCCCTGCTGGAATTTGGTTTCCTCGAACTGGGAGTTCAGCGAATCTTCGCGGAAACGATTTCTGAGAACAAGGCGGCAGTACGGCTCTGCAAAACGATTGGAATGTGTGTCGAATCAGAACGTGTCAATGATCGACACTTCAAGGGCCGGGAGTGGACTACGACAGTCCTCGCTATCAACCAGAACGACTGGCGGGACAATCGTACTCGGCGCGAGCCGCGCTAGCAGTGCTTTGTCGTGGATCTGAAAGACGGCTTTTGGAAGCTGTGAGTGTCGCCTCCGCGTCGCCTGCGGAAGATCGTCGTGGGACCGGGTTCGGCCAGTTGCGGCCATTCGACATAGGTGCGCAAATCGTTGACGATTTGTGCTGCTAATACTGAGCCGAAGCGTTATTCGTTCATGATCAGAGTTGCTCACTCATTTGCAGAACCAGGGCGAGGAAGACGCCGTGGCATCCGTCGGGCGCTAGCGCATCAATCCACCAATAAGGAAGCAGCCCAACCCCGCAAAACACCCTGATGCTTGCGCGCTAAAAGTAAACCCCCAGGTGCCGTAAACTCGTTGACACGCTCCGATATCGAAACATGGGAACTCTCGTATGCGATTGAGCAACATGAAAATAGGGACGCGCCTCGCGCTGGCGTTCGCAGTCACGTTACTTCTAACGTTCGCACTGGCAGCCGTATCACTGAGCGGACTGAGTGGCTTCAACCAAGACGTCAATAGCGTCGCGCGCTCGCGCATGCCGGTGTTGTCGAGTCTGCACCAGCTACTCGAAATTACTCGGGGGCAGGCGACGATGGAGCGCAACGCATTGGCCGCATTGGTCAGCAACGAGCCGGAGACCGTCAAGGCCAATCTGCAATCGATCGGCAATGGTCACGAGATCGCCTCCAACGCAGTCAAAGTAATCGAGCAACTCGTCGACACGGACCAGGGCAAAGCGCTCTGGGCCCATGTAACGTCCGGGCGCCAGGCGTATTTGTCCAACCGGGCGGCGATCATCGCGCAGATTACGGCTGGCGACGCCGACGGTGCACGGAAAAGGTTACTGGGCGAACAGGTGCCGCTGGAGAACCAGTATCTCGGCGCAGTGCAAGCCATGATCGACTACGTCGACAACCAGATAGCAACCGAGCGAGACGCATCGAGCGCATTGTATGCCACCGCTCGCATGCTCATCCTGGCACTCGCGGGGCTCGCGCTGGCTGTCGGTGCGGTTTGCGCGCTACTTGTCACGCGCTCGATCGTCCGGCCGCTGCGTGAAGCCGTCGATGTGGCTGAGAAAGTCGCGCAGGGTAACCTGGCCACGGGGATCGACGCGGATGGCAGGGACGAGACGGGGCAACTGCTTCGATCGCTCGGCATCATGACCGAAAGCCTGTCTGCCGCACAGAAAGAACTGACCTATCTGGCGCTGCATGACAACCTCACCAAACTCCCTAATCGCTTGTTGCTGGAAGACCGGCTCGATCATGCGATCCAGAGCGCGAATCGCGAGGATAATCGCTTCGCCCTGATGTTCATGGACCTGGACGGGTTCAAGACGATCAACGATGCCTACGGACATCACATCGGCGACCTGCTGCTCGTCGAAGTCGCTCAGCGCATCGGGGCGAACGTCCGGTCACAGGACATGATTGCCCGCGTGGGTGGAGATGAATTTGTGCTACTGGCGGGGGTAGCCGAACCGGCGGATGCTGCGGCCCTCGCTGACAAAGTTTTGGCGGCCATTCAAGAGCCCTTTCAGGTGGCCGGCCGCGTGTTGCGCATCTCGACCAGTATCGGTATTGCGATGTATCCCGGTGATGGCGGCCATCAGGGCGATCTGCTGACCAATGCCGATGCAGCGATGTATCACGCGAAGGTGCTGGGACGTAACGTCTACTGTTTCTTCGAAGCGTCGATGAATGCCAATGTTCACGAGCAGCTGCAACTCGTGCAGGATCTCCGCTCAGCCCTTGAGCGACACGAACTAATTCTGCAATACCAGCCCAAGTTCACCGCACCCAACGGACCGGTGATCGGCGTAGAAGCTCTCGTGCGCTGGTTGCATCCCACTCGCGGGCTCATCACACCGGACCGGTTCATCCCTCTGGCGGAGAAAACCGGGTTGATCGTGCCGATCGGTGAATGGGTGCTGGACGAGGCCTGCCGGCAGATCAGTGAGTGGCACAAAGCAGGCCACCGGGACTGGACCATGGCGGTCAACCTGTCGGCGCTGCAATTCAGCCATGCGAGCCTGATTCCAACGGTTCGGGAGGCCTTGGAGCGTCATGCTCTGGAGCCACACTGCCTGACGCTCGAGGTTACTGAATCGACGGCGATGCGCGATGCCAATGCAAGCCTGCGAATCCTGCATCAGCTTCACGACATGGGCGTGCGTATTTCAATCGACGATTTTGGCACGGGCTATTCGAGCCTCCTTTATCTCAAGCGGCTACCGGCCAGCGAACTGAAAATCGACCGCGGGTTTATCCGTGATCTCGCACGCGACACCGAGGACGCAGCGATTGTCACCGCAATTGTGGCGCTGGGCAAGACGCTCAACTTCAACATTGTTGCGGAGGGTGTGGAGACGGCGGCGCAGCAAGAATTCCTGACCCGACTTGGTTGCGATTCCCTGCAAGGTTTCCTACTTGGACATCCAATGTCTGCAGAGCATCTAATCGAAGCGCAATCGCAAGACAATGTCCTGAATGACGCAACGTAAGTTGACTTCCGGCGAGGCTGCATGAGCTTGCCCCTGTTCCGGGAATCAGCTGCCGTCGGCAAGTAACTCTTCTTCTGGGGACAAGGTCGCGGCGGCGAATATCCGCGGCCTTTGCTCATACGCTGAAGGGCCGGTGTGGGTCGATGTGACCCATTCACTTTCGCACCGAGCCGCCCTTCTTTCGTCTCGGCGGTACGTGGCTGGTTACGCGGCCAGTGGCGCGTTTGCTGTTGATGCAATTTGGGCGGCCGGCGCGGCGCAATCAGGCGGTAACCACTAGAATTGCGGCTTTAGCCCGGACTTTGCCAATGTCTTTTGCCTCGCTCGGCCTGATCGATCCCTTGCTGCGTAATGTGCGGGACCTCAATTACCAGACACCTACGCCGGTGCAGGCCAAGGCGATTCCTGCTGTGCTCAGTGGCAAGGACGTCATGGCTGCCGCACAGACCGGCACTGGCAAAACGGCGGGTTTTGCGCTGCCGCTGCTGCAACGGCTGGTGCAACACGGCCCGGTGGTGTCCAGCAACCGCGCGCGTGTTCTGGTGCTGGTGCCCACGCGTGAACTGGCCGAACAAGTGCTGCAAAGCTTTATCGATTACGGCCAAGGCCTCGACTTACGATTTCTGGCCGCCTACGGCGGTGTGAGTATCAACCCGCAGATGATGAAGTTGCGCAAAGGCGTGGATGTGCTCGTTGCCACGCCGGGCCGTTTGCTAGATCTCAATCGCCAGAACGCAGTGCAGTTTGATCAAGTACAAACGCTGGTGCTGGATGAAGCCGACCGCATGCTGGATCTGGGCTTTGCGCGCGAACTCAACGCCGTCTTTGCTGCCTTGCCCGCTCAGCGCCAGACCCTGCTGTTCTCTGCCACGTTTACCGATGATATCCGTGCCATGGCGGCGGGCATTCTGCGCGGCCCGGTCAATATCAGCGTCAGCCCGCCCAACGCCACGGCCAGCAAGATCAAGCAGTGGGTGGTGCCGGTGGATAAAAGGAACAAGCCTGACCTCTTCATGCACCTTGTGGCTGAGAACAACTGGGAGCACGCGCTGGTGTTCGTCAAAACCCGCAATGGCGTGGATTACCTGGCGGCCATGCTGGAAGAAGCGGGCTACGCGGTCGACACCATCCACGGCGACAAACCGCAACCCGCGCGCCTGCGTGCGCTGGAGCGCTTCAAGACGGGCGAAGTAAATATGCTGGTAGCCACCGATGTGGCTGCGCGCGGGCTGGATATCGACGACCTGCCGCTGGTGATCAACGTTGATCTGCCGATCGTGGCGCAAGACTATGTGCACCGTATTGGCCGTACCGGCCGCGCGGGCGCCAGCGGCGTGGCGGTGTCCCTTGTGTGTGCCGATGAAGCGCCGCAACTGGCCGCGATTGAAGCGCTGATCCGTCAAACGCTGCCCCGTGAAGAAGAGCCGGGTTTTGAAGCCGAACACCGCGTGCCGCAAACTAGCGCGACGGGCCAGATCATCAAGAAACCCAAAAAGCCTAAGAAGCCCAAAGTGCCGCAAGCTGCGCCGGGCGCCGTGCAGGTGCTCAGCAACAAACCGCGCCCACAAAGTGGCGAAAACAAACGCAAGCCTGCGGCGCAGCGCGCAATGGCCACGGGTAAAGGCACAAGCTTGTCCAGCGGTAACCCATTCAGCGTGCAAAAGCCACGCAGCAAACCCGCCAGCAAGCCAGCTGCGGGTTCAGGTAAGCCGGCTGGCAAACCCGCTGGTGGCCGCGGCAAACGCCAACCTTGATCCGTGGGATGAGTGACGCCGGCCCTGGAACAGGGTGGCGGTTTGCGGCCAGCTGGCAGGCAGCGGGAAAGTCTGGCTCTGGGTCGACTTACCTCTTTGCATGCCGTGCCGAGGCCATCGCCGTAGCCGGGGTGTGGGACCCTGTGCTCGCCCGCGCCCTATGCTCAAGATTCGCCACTCAGGGCTATAGTCAAGCGGGCGAATAGTTAGCCAGCGGAGCCGTCATTCAATCAGATGATTTGATAATAACCAAAAACGTTTTTCATAAATCCTTGTGTGGCCATAAAACCAATAAGCCATCCGATACACTGAGATCCAATCATCCAAAAAATCTTGGCCTTGAATGTTTTAAATGCCCCGGATGTAAAAATAGCGTCTGGTTTTACAAATCGACGAAACGCGTCCCCGGCGGCGACGCCAATCGTTGTAAAAAACGTCCCAAAAAATAGAAGGGCTATGTACCCAAAAAATCCGATATGGACGCTAGGTGAAAAAATCCCGACGATCGCAAAGAATAAAAATATTGCGAAGCAAATCACCGCATGCCTCTTAAATCTTTCCATGCCAACAAGCTCCTAAAAAGTTAAAGTGCAGCTTTTCGTTTTACCCGGCTGCACAGCGGGCGCACGTCACTGCGCGCCATCTCGTCGTCGCGCACATCAGCCTACTGTTCTGAAAGCTTGCACATG
>DATAIA010000475.1:0-1514 GCA_036262895.1 Xanthobacteraceae bacterium | reverse complement strand
GTAAAACCAGATCTTCTCTTTCTCGGCACGGAATTCGGACTCTGGATTTCGATTGATGGCGGAAAAAACTGGGCGCAATTCAAGGGTAACCATTTTCCGGCCGTTGCCGTTCGCGATCTGGCGATTCACCCGCGCGATAATGATCTGGTTCTCGCCACACACGGTCGTGGGATCTGGATAGTAGACGACATCACGCCGCTGCGTGCGCTGACTCCGGATTTGTTGCAGCAGGATGTCGCCTTCGTTTCGGCGCGCCCGGTCCAACAGCGCATCGAAGGCCAGGGGGGGTGGGCCAATGGCGACGCGGTTTTCGTTGGCGAGAATCCGCCAGACGCTGCTGTGATCAACTATTACCAGCGTGAGCGGCATTTGTTTGGAAAAATGAAACTGGAAATCTTGGATTCGTCCGGGCGTGTTGTTGACCAATTGCCTGCGAGCAAACGCCCCGGATTGAATCGGGTGCTGTGGACGATGCGAGCAAAACCGCCACGAGTGCCGCCTGCTGCACAAATCGCCGCCGCCGGAATACGCGGGCCGCGGCTTGTCCCCGGTGATTACACGGTGCGCCTAACGAAGGCAGGAAAAGTTTACGACACCAAACTGACCGTGGGCCTTGATCGCCGTGCGAAATTCAGCGCGGCAGATCGCAAGGCGCAGTTCGATGCGGCGATGCGAGTTGTTGCGCTGTTTGGCGACGAAAGCGCCCTAATGGATCGGATCATCGGTTTGCGCCAGGGCCTGGCCCAAACGGGTGCCGCAATAGCGGAAGGCGATCCGCTTCGCAAGCAGATCTCGGATTTCGACGGAAAAGTGGACGCAGTACGAAAGAAAATCGTTGCCACTACCGAGGGCGGCGCAATCACCGGCGAGGAACGGCTGCGTGAGCACACCGACCAGCTTTACGGAGCAATTCTCAGTTACGAAGGCAAACCCGCCGCGTATCAGATCACTTACATCGACACGCTAAAACGGGAACTCGACGAGGTGACGAAACAATTCGATCAACTGCTGGCGCAGGACCTGCCAGCGTTGAACGATTTGCTCAAATCCAAGGGGCAAGAGCCCCTTGCAACTCCGGCGGCGAAAGTCGGAACCAGCGAAACAATCAGTGCACCTGGCGGCGTTGGAGATGCAGGCTCAACCCTCCCGGTCGAGTTTCACATTTCGCACTAGCTGGGCAGGACTCCACATTTCGAAAACATTCGAATGGTTCTGCGGAAGGTTGGAAGGTAATCTTTCCTGCGCCAATGGAGCGCAAGCCTGCTGTCGCGATTGTTTTTCATCATATCGGTCCTTATCACCATGCGCGGCTGAATGCTGCAGCTGACAAATTGTTGGTCACCGGCATTGAATGGTCCGTCCAAGGGTATGACGCATGGGGCGCGGCGGCCGTGCCCGCGCGGTATCGCAAAGTTTCACTTTTTACTGAAGCAACAGATCACTTTCCGACAAAGGCAGAGCTTCGGTGTGCGTTCTCGTCGGCTATAGAACAGATTCGGCCTGACGTAGTGGCA
>DATAIA010000474.1:0-5621 GCA_036262895.1 Xanthobacteraceae bacterium | reverse complement strand
CGCGCATGTCATCGGGCAGGAAGCTCACGGTTTCCAAGCCCTGTCGCATCGCCGGCATATCTGTGCCGCCCTTTCTCAGCCCAAAACCGCGACGAGGCGATGCAACGCCTCAGCCGTGGTTTCCGGGTCTTGCACCATGGCGACGCGGATGTAGTCCGCGCCGGGGTTAAAGCCGTTGACCTGTTCGCGTGCGAGATAGCCGCCGGGCAGCACTCGCAGACCTGCTTCGCGCCACAACCGCTCCGCCGCGGCTTCACCGCCGCCACGCGCTGAGACATCGAGCCAGAGGAAAAATCCTCCGGCCGGGCGGCGATAGCCATATCGATCGCCGAGAATTTGGTCGGCAAGATCGAATTTAGCGGCATAGAGTTTGCGATTGTCTTCGACATGCGCCTCGTCGCCGTAAGCCGCGACCGCGACTTCTTGTAGCGGCATCGGCACTTGAGGTGAGGCGACATTGCGGAAGTTGAGATAAGCGCCAAGAAAACGCCGATCGCCAGCCGCAAAGCCCATCCGCAGTCCCGGCAGATTCGAGCGCTTGGAGAGCGAATGGAACACAACGATGTTGGCGAAATCGGGACCCGCGGCCTGCAACATGCCGGGCGGAGGCGCATGATGACTATAAATTTCCGAATAACATTCGTCGGCGAATACCAGGAATCCGAATCGTTGTGCGAGTGCCGCCAGACGTTTGAGATAGGCGAGGTCGGCAACAGCGCCCTGCGGATTGCCGGGAGATGCCAGATAAAAGGCGACCGTGCGTGCCAGCAGTGCGTCATCAAGCGCGTCGAGGTTCGGCAAAAAGCCATGCGCGGCAACGGTCGGCATGTAGATCGCTTCGCAACCGGTTGCGCCCGCGCCCGCTGCATAAGCGGCATAAAACGGATTGGGGATCAGGATCGCCGGCGTCCCTTTGCGTGGGCCGACATAGCGTTGCGCGGCAATGGCCGCCAGAAACAGGCCCTCACGCGTGCCGTTGAGGACCAGAACTTCGCTTTCCGGATCGACCGGACGACCGAGCGCATAGCGTCGATTGAGCCAGTCCGCGACGGCTTTGCGAAACCGCTCGGTGCCTTTCCCCGCGGGATAGCGGCCGAAATCGGCAAGATTCGACGCAATCACCGGACCAACAAAGGAGGGGATCTGGTGCTGCGGCTCACCGACCGACATGTTGATGGCGGGCTTGCCCGGCCGGATAGGGTCGAGCAGTTCGGCAAGGCGTACGAACGGCGAGCGCGCGTCAGCGGCCCGAGCGGTCGAGGGTGATATCTCGCGATCGGCACTATTCATGGGTCTAGACACAACGACAGAGGGATCCCCGCCGCATCGGAGCAGCATAAAAGAGGCGAGGTAAAGACCCGATTAACCAAGCTAGTGTCCCTTCGATTCCGACGTTCGTATGGGAGTGCGCGGCAAGGGCTTACGAACGTCGGATTCGGGACACTAGTCTTGCCCCACCCACCAGCGATCTTTTGAAACGCGAAAGAGATTTAAAGCGCGTCGGTGTCGGTCTCGCCGGTGCGGATGCGGACCGCGCGCTCGAGGTCGGTCACGAAAATCTTGCCGTCGCCGATCTGCCCAGTTTTGGCGGCTGAGGAAATGGCATCGATGACGCGATCGACGCGGTCGCTTGCAACGGCCACCTCGATCTTGATCTTGGGCAGGAAGTTTACCGCATACTCGGCACCGCGATAAATTTCGGTGTGGCCCCGTTGGCGACCGTAGCCCTTGACTTCACTGACGGTCAGACCGGCAATCCCAACCTGTGAAAGCGCATCGCGCACATCATCGACCTTGAACGGTTTGATAATTGCGATCACGAGCTTCATGCATCAGTTCCGAAGGTGAGTTGATCGGTACGACAATAAGTGAGGCTATCAGGTCATGCGGCGCTCACGCAAAAGCCCTTCCTGCGCAACCGAGGCGACGAGCGAGCCGTCCTGGGAAAAGATGGATCCGCGTGCGAAGCCTTTCGAGCCCGCCAAGTTTGGACTTTCCTGCGCGTAGAGCAGCCATTCATCGGCGCGAAACGGTCGATGAAACCACATCGCATGATCGAGGCTTGCCGACATGATTTCGCGCTCAAACAGCGTGCGGCCGTGCGGGATCAGCGCCGCATCGAGTAGCGTCAGATCGGAGGCATAGGCGAGCACGCATTGATGAATGGCGGGATCATCCGGAAGCTTGCCGGTTGTTCGCATCCAGACATGAAAGCGGCCGTCCTCAAATTTCTTGCCGAGATAACGGTCGAGCTCCACCGGCCGCAACTCGATCGGCCGTTCGCGCTCATAATAGCGCCGCACCGCATCGGGCATGGCTGGAAAGATCCGCTCCTTTAATTCGGCATCGCTTGGAAGCGCGTCCGGTGGCGGCACATCAGGCATCTTGGCCTGATGAGACATGCCATCTTCCTGATTATGAAACGATGCGGACATGGAGAAGATGGCATGGCCGTGCTGGATCGCGACCACGCGCCGGGTTGTGAAGCTCTTGCCGTCGCGAATGCGATCGACGTCATAGATGATGGGGACTTTAGGATCACCGGGTAGCAGGAAATAGGCATGGAGCGAATGCGGTTGTCGCCCGTCAACCGTCCGGCAGGCTGCGACCAGCGCTTGCCCGATCACCTGGCCCCCGAACACCCGCTGCCAGCCGACCTGGGGGCTGCGACCGCGAAACAGGTTCACCTCAAGTGGCTCAAGGTTGAGAATATCGAGAACATCGTTAACGGCAGAGGACATCAATTTGCTCTTCGATTGCCTGTGAAGTTGCCCGCTACGGAGCCGATCCGCGATTAGTCTCTTTCGAGAATACACCGCCGTCATTAAAGATTTTACCCGCTTAGTCGTTCAGCAAGCTGTGCGGATCGCGGAATAAAGGCAATCATGGCTGACGCAGCGCACTTCCTGCAGGCCTTCATGCCATTTGAGTGTAGGCTGGCGTTTACAAGAGTTGATCGGGCTCATGATGTCGGACGTAAATAAAATTCCTGAACGCTGCGACGTGGTGATTGCCGGTGCCGGATTTGCCGGGCTTGCGCTGGCGCTTGCCCTTCGGCAAGGGCTCGGCCGTAACTTTTCTATTGTGATTGCCGATCCGGCTTTTGGTTCCCAAAAATCCGCGAACGATATGAGAGCGTCCGCGATTGCCGCGGCGGCCAGACGATTGTTCGAAACCATCGGGGTCTGGAGCGCGGTTGAGGTGCAGGCGCAGCCGATCCTCGACATGGTCGTGACCGACAGCCGTCTCGATGACACGATCAGGCCGACATTCCTTACGTTTGCCGAGGAACTTGAACCTGGTGAACCGTTCGCTCACATGGTGGAGAATCGGCATCTGATTGATGCGCTGGTTGCGAAGGCGCGCGAGACTGAGATTACGTTCGCCGACATCCCGGTGGTTGGATTTGAAAGCGCATCAAACAATATCGGTACCGCTTTCTCCAATGGCGCGAAGACGTCGGCGCGGCTTTTGGTTGCGGCCGATGGAGCGCGTTCAAAGCTTCGCGCGCTTGCCGGAATTCCAAGCCATGGATGGTCGTATGATCAGTCGGGTATTGTTACAACGATCAGCCATGAACGGGATCATCATGGCCGCGCCGAGGAACATTTTCTTCCCGCGGGGCCATTTGCAATTCTTCCGCTGCGAGGAAAACGCTCTTCGATTGTTTGGACCGAGCAGACCAAGGAAGCGGAGCGGATCATTACGCTGCCTGACACGTTGTTTCACGATGAAGTCGAGAAACGGTTCGGACTTCATCTTGGCGCGATCGATGTTGTCGGTCCGCGCAGCGCGCATCCGCTTGGGTTTTCGGTCGCTCGTACGTTCATCGCGCCGCGATTAGCATTGGTTGGCGATGCCGCGCACGTGATCCATCCGATTGCGGGCCAGGGTTTGAATATGGGCCTGCGCGATATTGCAGCCCTTGCCGAGGTGGTGATCGATGCGGCTCGGCTCGGGCTCGATCCCGGCGGCGATGACGTATTGGAGCGTTATCAGCGCTGGCGCCGGTTCGACACGATGGCAATGGGGGTTGCGACTGACGGTCTCAATCGACTGTTCTCCAATCGATCGGACGTATTGCGTCTGGTGCGCGATGTGGGGCTTGGCCTTGTTGACCGCCTTCCCGTGCTCAAACGCATGTTCATTCGCGAGGCGGCCGGATTGACCGGAGAGGTGCCAAAGCTGCTGCGCGGCGAGATGCCGTGAGCGTTATGTCAGCGGCACCGCCGAGACGTGATCGCGGAAGGCCTGCCGTGCGGCGATGCTGTCGTACCAGCGCTTGAGATGCGGCAGGTCGGGCCGCTGCGGCACAAGCTGCCAATACCGATAAGCCATGATGCCAAGGGGAATGTCGCCCATCGAAAAGGTGTGCCCCGCCACATAGTCATGTTTGGCAAGTGCGGCATTGAGGATTTTCATCGCATCAGTTGTTTTGGCTTGTGACGCGGCAATTGCGGCGAGGTCGCGCTTGTCCTCAGGCGTGCGGATCAATCCCCAGAAGGCAGGTGTAATTGCGGGACCAACGACCGAAAGCTGCCAGTCCATCCATTGATTGGCGAGGGCGCGTGTTCTGAAGTTCGTCGGTTCGAGTTTGCCGGCGGGATGACCGTTCGCGAGATAACGCACGATCGTATTCGATTCCCATAAGATGAGATTGCCATCCTCAAGGGTTGGCACAAGGCCGTTGGGATTTTTCGCGAGGTAGGCCTGTTCTTTATTGCCGCCGAAGGTCCCGCCAATATCGATGCGCTCATGGGCAAGCCCCAGTTCACCGATAGCCCACATCACCTTCTGCACGTTTGATGAGGTTTTCCGGCCCCATATCTTCAACATCGATCTTCTCCCGGCATCTCAAGTTTCGCGTAGTGGAGCATGATCAGGGAAAAGCGTGCCCTCGGACTCGATCCGAAGGATCGTGCTCCAACAAAAGAAATAGAGCGCGATGATGATCGCGCTCAAGGAGTTCTATTCACTACAAGGCGGGTCTGACAAGCCGTCTGGAATGTAAAGCGAAGAGAATTAATCCAGCTGGCGCGCTTCTTCCGGCAGCATGATCGGAATGCCATCGCGGATGGGATAGGCGAGCTTGGCCGCGCGCGAGATCAATTCCTGTTTCTCAACATCATATTCGAGCGTCGTTTTGGTGAGAGGACAGACCAGGATTTCCAAGAGCTTGGGATCGACACTGTTGGCGGGGCGGTCTGATGATGGCGTTGACATGCGGTGCTCCTGAAAACTTGATTCAAGGATTTGATTATTGCAACGGGGGGTCGCCCTCGGTTGAGCTTTTTGCCAATTCGATTTCTGTCACGGCAACCAGGATTTCCGCTCGGGTCTTGAGATCGGGTGCTTCGAGAAGCGCCTGTTTTTCAGCGGCGCCATAAGGCGACATCATCGCGAGCGCATTAACGAGTGCCTCGTTCGGCGCCTTTTCGATACCATCCCAGTCGGCTTTGAGATCGTTTGCCTCCAGGAAAGCCGCCAGGGCGTCGAGCAGAGCCTGGCGATCGACGGCATCCTCACCTTTGCGGGCGACAAAGTCGCCAGCGAACGGGGCATAGGTGACGCGGCATTGACGGTAAGGCGTCACAACCGTGAGCTCCTCCTCAACGCGGAAG
>DATAIA010000473.1:0-13002 GCA_036262895.1 Xanthobacteraceae bacterium | reverse complement strand
GTTTGGCGTTGCCATGGTCGTCATTATGATCTGGCGGCCGCGCGGTCTGGTCGGAACACGAACTGCGTCCGTTTTCCTGAAGGAGCGCAAAGCCGTATCCGCCGAACTCGTCAAAGAGGGGCATGGATGACCACAGCGGCTTCCGACCCGGTTCTAACGGTTGAACATCTGTCGATGCGGTTCGGCGGACTGGTGGCCGTTGACGATCTGAGTTTCACTGCGACCCGCGGCGGCATCACCGCATTGATCGGCCCGAATGGCGCCGGCAAGACGACTGTCTTCAATTGCATCACCGGCTTTTACAAGCCGACGACCGGATTGATCCGTCTTGTTCATCGAGATAGCCAAGAGTTTCTGTTGGAACGGCTGCTCGATTTCCGCGTCGCAAAGCTCGCGCGCGTGGCACGCACATTCCAGAACATCCGTCTGTTTGGCGGGATGACAGTGCTGGAAAATCTGTTGGTCGCGCAGCACAACCCGTTGATGGCCGCATCGGGCTACACCGTGCTCGGATTGCTCGGATTTCCCGTTTACAGTCAGGCTGAGCGCGCCGCCATCGAGAAGGCCAAATACTGGCTTGATAAGACCGGCCTGACATCGCGGGCCGATGACCCTGCAGCCAGCCTGCCCTATGGTGAACAGCGACGGCTCGAAATTGCGCGAGCGATGTGCACCGATCCGGTCCTGCTTTGCCTGGACGAACCGGCCGCCGGCCTGAATGCCCGCGAGAGCGGTGAACTCAATACATTGCTGCGCTTCATCCGCGATAGCCACGAAGCGTCAATCCTGTTGATTGAGCACGATATGAGCGTGGTGATGGAAATCTCCGACCACATTGTCGTGCTCGATTACGGCGTAAAGATTGCCGACGGCACTCCCGACCAGATCCGCAATGATCCGAGCGTTATTGCAGCCTATCTCGGCGTCGAGGATGAAGAGGTCGACAAAGTCGAGGCGGAGGTTGGGTTATGAGCACCACCACCCCGGCAACAGCCCCCTCCTCTGCGACAGCAAGCGATCCATTGCTGAGCATCCGCGGCGTAAAAACCTATTACGGAAACATCGTTGCCTTGAAAGGTATCGATCTTGAGGTCCGCGAAGGCGAGATCGTGACCTTGATCGGTGCCAACGGCGCCGGCAAATCGACTTTGATGATGACGATCTTCGGCAATCCCCGGGCACGCGAAGGTCGCATCCTGTTTGAAGGCCGCGATATCACGCAGGTGCCGACCCACGAAATCGCCAAGTTACGGATCGCGCAATCGCCTGAAGGCCGGCGGATCTTTTCGCGCATGACCGTGCTCGAAAATCTGCAAATGGGCGCAACCGTCGCCGATCCCGCCAATTTCAACGACGACGTCGAACGTGTGTTCATGCTGTTCCCGCGATTGAAGGAACGCATTCGCCAGCGCGGCGGCACGTTATCCGGTGGCGAGCAACAAATGCTTGCGATCGGCCGCGCGTTGATGAGCCGGCCGCGGCTGCTGCTGCTTGACGAGCCATCCCTGGGGATCGCGCCAATCCTCGTCAAACAAATTTTCGACGCGATCCGCGAGCTCAACCGGCGCGACAAGCTCACCGTGTTCCTGGTTGAACAGAATGCGTTCCACGCACTCAAACTTGCCCATCGCGGCTATGTCATGGTCAACGGCCACATTACGCTGAGCGGCGCCGGGCGCGAATTGCTGCAACGGCCCGAAATCAAGGCGGCCTATCTCGAAGGTGGCCGGCATTAGTCTTTCTCCCGCCCGATTGTTATCCGTCATCCTGAGGTGGCCGTGCGCAGCACGGCCCTCGAAGGATGAACGGCCCGCATCCTTCGAGGCTCGCTCCGCTCGCACCTCAGAATGACGGGCCTAAAAATTCTCGTGTCGGAGTACCTGATGAAAATTCTCGCCGCGGCGCTTGCATGCATGCTCGCCACAACACTCGCTCATGCGGACGACATGGCCGCCACGATCTCCCGTTATCGCATCGCCCACGGTCTTTCAGCCGTGCACATGGATGCGCAATTGACGGCCATTGCCCGCAGGCAGGCCGAAGCGATGGCTTCTTCGGGCAATTTCGATCACAGCGCGGCAGGACCGTTCGCCACCCGGATCGCCGCCGCGAACGTCAGCTCTGCGGCAGAAAACATCGCCATGGGGACCAAAACCTGGACCGATACTTTTCGGCTCTGGACGCAATCGCCCGGCCACAACGCCAATCTGTTGCGATCGGGTGCAACCAGAGTGGGTGTGGCCGTCGCCTATGGCGGGCAGCCCCGCAGAGCTTACTGGGCCATGGAAATTGGCAATCAGGATGGCAGTTCGACAGCCCGGGCGCGGATGCGGCCCCCGTCGAAAAAGATTGAAGCGATCCCGATGATGAAACCATAGCGCCGGATTGATCCGTCGACTAACATCGGGAGCGTGAAAGACGTCATCCTGAGGTGCGAGGGCGAAGCCCGAGCCTCGAAGGATGACGGCGCTACCGAGCCGACCGCATCCTCCGAGCGCTCGCTACCGCTCGCGCCTCTGGATGACGGTCGGAGCTACGACTGCCTGCGATCAAACAAAGTCCGACGTTCCAAGGACAAATGATGGAAGACCTCTACTCCACGGAAACGCCGCTGCAGATCCTGTTTGTCACCGTCTTTCTCGGCGGAGGGGCCGCGTGGCTTGCCGGCCGCGCCATCGCACAGACGTGGCGACCGCTGTGGCATGTTGCCGTTTATATGTGCCTGCTCGGCGCCGCAGTGCGCTTCGTCCATTTCGCCCTGTTCGAAGCCGAACTGATCGCGCCGGCATCCTATGCAGTCGACACCATTTTCCTGGTAATTGTTGGTTGTTTCGGCTGGCGCGTGACCCGCGCGACGCAAATGGTCCGACAATATTATTGGTTGTGCGAGCGAACGGGCCCGTTCACCTGGCGTGACCGCACGGCAAACTGACAAAAACATGAGTCGCGTTCTCACCGTCGCAGCCGCACAACTTGGTCCTATTCAGCGCGCCGACAGCCGAAGCGCGGTCGTGCGTCGCATGCTGGATCTGCTGCGCCAAGCGGCCGAGCATCGCTGCGACCTCATCGTATTTCCTGAACTTGCATTGACCACCTTCTTTCCGCGCTGGTGGATGGAAGATCAGGATGAGATCGACTCGTTCTTCGAACGCACGATGCCTTCGAATGAAACCGCCCCTCTATTTGATGAGGCGCGCCGTCTTGGCATCGGCTTTTATCTTGGCTTTGCCGAACTGACCGAACAGCAAGGCAGACTGCGGCGCTTCAACACGTCGATCCTGGTCGACAAGTCCGGCGAGATCGCTCTGAAATATCGCAAGATCCATTTGCCTGGCCACAGCGAGCATGAGCCCTGGCGTGAATTTCAACATCTGGAAAAGCGCTATTTCGAGGTCGGCGATCTCGGTTGGCCCGTCAAGCGCGCCGTGGGCGGCCTGATGGGAATGTGCATCTGCAACGATCGGCGCTGGCCGGAAACCTATCGGGTGATGAGCTTGCAGGGCGTTGAAATGGTTCTGCTCGGCTACAATACGCCGCGGCACAATCCGCCTGCCCCCGATCACGATCGTCTGTCCGAATTCCACAATCAGCTTTGCATGCAGGCCGGCGCCTATCAGAACGGCACCTGGGTTGTCGGCGTCGCCAAATGCGGAGTCGAGGAAGGATGCGAGATGATCGGCAATTCTTCGATCATCGCGCCAACGGGCGAGGTCGTCGCCCAGGCATTGACGCAAGACGACGAACTCGTGATTGCGCGCTGCGATCTCGACCTCGGCACGTCCTATAAAACAACAACCTTCAATTTTGAGTGGCACCGGCAGCCGGATCAATACCGCATGATCGTCGAGCGCAAAGGTGCCATCCCACCCGAGTGACGAAAAAACATCGATCAGGCGCAACACCTCGCCCAAGAGAAGATCTGGAGAAGAATGCAATGACCTTCGACCTTATCCTGCGCGGCGGTCGCGTGATCGATCCCTCTCAGAAACTCGATCAGATTGCCGATGTCGCTTTTTCCGGCGGCAAGGTCGCACGGGTGGGAACGGGCCTCACCGGCGGCCTCAATACGGATATCCGCGACGTCTCCGGCACCGTCGTAACGCCTGGGCTCATCGATCTGCACACGCATGTTTATTGGGGCGGGACATCGCTCGGCATCGACGCGGAAGAATTCGCCCGCACCTCAGGTGTAACAACAGCGGTTGATACCGGAAGCGCCGGCCCCGGCAATTTTGCCGGTTTCCGAAAGCATGTGATTGAGCCGAGCGCCGTCCGCATTCTCGCTTATCTCCACGTGTCGTTTGCCGGCATCTTTGGTTTTTCCAAGCGCATCATGGTCGGCGAAAGCGAAGAGATCCGCTTGATGGCGCCGATCGACGCAGTGGAGGTGGCGAACGCCAATCGCGATCTTATCGTCGGCATCAAGGTGCGGATCGGCCTCAAGTCGTCGGGCAAATCAGGATTGCAGCCGCTTGGCATCGCGCTCACGGTCGCCGAAGAAGTCGGCATGCCGCTGATGGTGCATATCGACCATCCCCCGCCCAGTTACGAGGAAGTCGTCGAGCGCTTGCGTCCCGGCGATATCCTCACCCATGCGTTCAAGCCTTTCCCAAGTACACCCGTTTCCGCGCAAGGCTCCGTCAAACAAGCAGTGATCGACGCGCGCCAACGCGGCGTCATCTTCGATATCGGTCACGGCATGGGATCGTTTTCGTTCAAGACCGCGCGCGCGATGCTCGCCAACGGTTTTTATCCGGACACGATCTCGTCGGACGTGCATCAGCTCTGCATCAACGGTCCCGCGTATGATCAGGTGACAACCATGTCGAAGATGTTGTGCTTGGGCATGCCGCTCAATGACGTTATTGCCGCGTCGACCGTCAACGCCGCCATGGCGCTCAAACGTCTCGAACTCGGCAGCCTGAAACCCGGCAGCGTTGGCGATGCCACCATCCTCACCATCAAGGAAGGGCAATTCGATTACGAGGATGTCGTCGGCGAGCACATGCAGGGCAATCAAAAGATCGCCTCCGAAGGCGTGGTCATTGGGGGGCGATGGTGGCACCCTCAGACGAATAAATTCAAAAAGGCAGGCTAACCTATCTCCATCATCCTGAGGTGCCCGAGCGAAGCGAGGGCCTCGAAGGATGAACGGCCCGTATCCTTCGAGGCTCGGGCTTGCGCCCTCGCACCTTAGGATGACGGGCCTAAACAAGACAACCACAGGATTAACGCAATGGCATGTCCCTTGCTCATCGATTTGCTCATTGCAGGACAACGTGGCTTAGTATGAACTAACTTTAAGCCTTGGCCCGCCCAGGATGTTCTCACTCGTGGCGCGGAACCGGGCAATTTGACCGGAACTTGGGAGGATTGGTCATGGATCGTAGAACGGTACTTAAAACGCTCGCAGGCGCGGGCACCTTGGTCGCTTCGGGCGGTCTATCCGCCCCCGCACTTTCGCAGGGCGCCGCTGCGCGCACCTTGCGTTTCGTGCCGCAAGCGAACCTGGCCAATTTCGATCCGATCTGGGGCACGCAATATGTCGTGCGCAACGCGGCTGCCCTCGTTTGGGACACGCTCTACGGTTTCGATGAAAACCTTCAGCCCCGCCGCCAGATGGTGGAGTCCGAAGAAGTATCGAGCGACGGCTTGACCTGGACCTTCAAATTGCGGGAAGGCCTCAAATTTCACGACGGCGAACCGGTGCGGGCGAAGGATTGCGTTGCCAGCGTCGGCCGCTGGGTCCAACGCGATCCGGTCGGACCGTTGCTGCGCGCGGCCACCAACGAGATCAGCGCGGTTGATGACCGCACTTTCAAATGGCAGTTGAAAAAGCCATTCCCGAAACTGTTGGTCGCATTGGCCAAGAGCGGCACGCCGGTTTGTTTCATGATGCCGGAGCGCCTCGCCAAAACCGATCCATTCAAACAAATCACCGAATATGTCGGCAGCGGCCCGATGCGCTTCGTGCAGAACGAATGGGTGCCCGGCGCGAAGGCAGTATTCGAGAAATTCCCCGGCTACGTCCCCCGTCAGGAGCCCGCTTCGTGGCTTTCCGGCGGCAAGCAGATGCTGGTCGATCGCGTCGAATGGGTCATCATCCCTGATCCTGCAACGGCAGCCGCGGCCCTTCAAAGCGGCGAAATCGATTGGTGGGAAAATCCAATCTCGGATCTCGTGCCGGTGCTGCGCTCCAATCGCAACATCCTGGTCGATATCGCCGATCCGCTCGGCAATATCGGCAGCTTCCGGATGAACCATCTCCACCCGCCGTTCAACGATGTGCGCGCGCGCCGTGCTGTGCTCATGGCAATGAGCCAGGAAGATTACATGCGCGCGATTATCGGCAACGATGACAAGCTCTGGAAGCCTTGCCTCGGATACTTCACACCGGGCACGCCGCTGTACAGCGAGGCAGGCGGCGAAATCCTCAAAGGCACTCGTAATCTCGATGCAGCCAAAAAGCTGCTCGCGGAGAGCGGCTATTCAGGCCAGCCGGTCACCTGTCTGGTGGCTCAGGATCAGCCGATCACCAAGGCACAAGGCGACGTAACCGCCGACCTTCTGAAACGTCTTGGTATGAACGTCGACTTCGCTGCGATCGACTGGGGCACCGTCGGCACGCGCCGCGCCCAGAGAACACCCCCCGGCCAGGGCGGCTGGCAGATGTTCCACACGTGGCATGCCGGTTCCGATTGCATCAATCCGATGGCGAATATCGGCCTTCGCGGCAACGGCGATGGCGCCTGGTTCGGTTGGCCGAACATTCCGGATCTCGAGACCGAGATCTCGCAATGGTTCGATTCCAAGACACAGGACGAAGAAAAGGCCATTCTCGCCAAGGCCAACAAGATCGCTCTTGAAAACGTGCCGTACGCACCGACCGGGTTCTTCCTCGGTTATCAGGCTTGGCGCAAAAACCTTTCGGGTGTCGGCAAAGGCCCGCTGCCGTTCTTCTGGGGCGTCGGCAAGAACGCGTAACGTCCGGCGTTGTCGCCTATCTGCTTGCCCCCGTTCTGAGCAGATGAGGCGTTTTGGTTCCCCTCCCCCCACAGAGCGGTGGGGAGGGGTCAGGGGTGGGGGGCGCAGCTTCGCAACGAAAGCTGCGTTATAATTTGCTTCCCACCCGGCTTGGACTTCGCATCGCTCAGTCCAAGCCACCCTCCCCGCTAAGGGGGAGGGTAAGCAACAGGGACCTGCAGTACTTCTCATGTTGACCTACGTCATCAAACGCATCCTGGCGACCATACCGGTGATGGCGATTGTGGCTTTGTTTGTATTCAGCCTGCTTTACGTCGCGCCGGGTGATCCGGCTGCGGTGATCGCAGGCGATCAAGCAACCCCGGCCGATGTCGAACGCATCCGGCAAAGCCTTGGCCTTGACCGGCCTTTCCTGGTCCAATTCGGCGAATGGACCTGGCGCATTCTGCATGGCGATCTCGGCACCTCGATTTTTACCGCATTGCCGGTCGCCACAATGATCAAACAACGGATTGAGCCGACCCTCTCGTTGATGGTGGTGACGCTTGTTCTTACGATCCTGATTGCCGTTCCAATCGGAGTGCTTGCTGCCTGGCGAGCCGGCACATGGGTCGATCGCACGATTATGGCTTTCGCCGTGTTCGGATTTTCCGTTCCGGTTTTTGTGATTGCCTATCTGCTTGCTTTCGTATTCGCACTCCAACTCGACTGGTTCCCGGTGCAGGGCTACACGCCAATGTCCGAGGGAATTTTGCCCTGGTTCGAAAATCTGGTGCTTCCGGCTGTTGCGCTCGGCTGCGTCTATATTGCCTTGATCGCGCGTATCACCCGGGCAACGATGATCGAAGTCCTTCAACAGGATTACATTCGAACGGCGCGCGCCAAGGGCATCGGACAAAGGGGCGTTTTGTTTATGCACGCGTTGAAGAACGCAGCCGTGCCGATTGTCACCGTGATCGGCATCGGCATCGCGCTGCTGATCGGCGGCGCCGTCGTGACCGAAAGCGTTTTCGCCATTCCCGGCCTCGGCCGCCTGACCGTCGATGCGATCCTTCGCCGGGATTATCCGGTCATCCAGGGCGTGGTGCTCATGTTCAGCTTCGTCTATGTCCTGGTGAACCTGATGATCGATCTTCTCTATACGGTTCTTGATCCGAGGATCCGGTATTGAGCATGCAGACGACCATGGTTGAATCGATGGAGCGCGGCATCGCTGCAGCCGCACCCCTCCCCGACATCCTGCCGCCGATCAAGGTGCGATCGGGTGTCGCAGGGTTCGTCTACCGCCACCCGGCCATTGCATTTGGTGGCGGCCTGCTGTCGCTCCTGATCCTCGTTGCGATCTTCGCGCCGTTTCTCGGCACCGTTGATCCCACCGCACTCGCCCCGATCAAGCGAACGCGCGCACCATCGGCGGAATTTTGGTTCGGTTCGGACATGCTGGGGCGCGATATCTATTCGCGGGTGCTCTATGGCGCCCGGGTATCGCTGACAGTGGGCTTGTCAGTCGCCATCATTTCCTCGTTGGCGGGTTTGCTGATCGGGCTCGTGTCCGGGTTCATTCGCTGGGCGGATAGCATCGTCATGCGCGTGATGGACGGTTTGATGTCCATTCCGCCGATCCTGCTCGCCGTGGCGTTGATGGCGCTCACGCGCGGCAGTGTGGGTAACGTCATCATCGCGATCACGATCGTTGAAATCCCGCGCGTGTCGCGGCTGGTGCGCGGCGTCGTGCTGTCATTGCGCGAGCAACCCTATGTCGATGCTGCCATCGCGGCAGGCACGCGCACGCCGATGATCATTCTGCGTCACATCCTGCCCAACACGCTGGCACCCATGACCGTGCAGGCCACTTACATCTGCGCCAGCGCGATGATCGTCGAGGCCATCCTGTCATTCATCGGCGCCGGCACCCCGCCGACCATTCCCTCGTGGGGCAACATCATGGCGGAGGGACGCGCGCTGTGGCAGGTCAAGCCTTACATCGTGTTCTTCCCGGCAGTTTTTCTGTCGGTGACCGTGCTTGCGGTCAATCTGCTCGGTGACGGACTGCGTGATGCACTCGATCCGCGTATGGCGAAACGAATCTAACACCTGCATTCAGAAGAGAAGTTTGATCTGATGCCGCTGCTCGAAGTTGAAAATCTGCAAACGCACTTCCGCACGCCGAACGGAATCAACCGGGCAGTCGACGGCGTGTCGTTTCATGTGGCCGAGCGCGAGACATTGGCGATCGTCGGAGAGAGCGGTTGCGGCAAGTCGGTCACCGCCAATTCGATTTTGCGCTTGATCCCCGAACCGCCGGGCAAAATCGCAGGATCGATCCGCTTTCAGGGAAAAGATCTGCTGAAACTTTCCGACCGCGCTATGCGCGGCATTCGCGGCAACGACATCAGCATGATTTTCCAGGAGCCGATGACGAGCCTCAATCCGGTGCTCGATGTCGGCCGTCAGATCGGCGAGACGCTTCAACTCCACCAGAATCTCGATAAAAAAGCTGCCGAGGAACGCGCCATCGAAATGCTGACCTTGGTCGGCATTTCCGATCCCAGGCGGCGCGTGAAGGAATATCCTCACCAGATGTCGGGCGGCATGCGTCAGCGGGTCATGATCGCGATTGCGCTTGCCTGCAATCCGAAGCTTCTCATTGCCGACGAACCGACCACCGCTCTCGACGTGACGATACAAGCGCAGATCCTTGATTTGATGCAGGAGCTTAAACGCCGGGTTGGCGCCGCAATCGTGCTGATCACCCATGATCTTGGCGTTGTTGCCGAACTCGCCGAGCGCGTCATGGTGATGTACGCAGGCCGCAAGGTCGAGGAAGCGCCTGTCGGTGCGCTGTTTCGCAACCCGCGGCATCCTTACACGCAAGGTCTGTTGGGTGCCGTTCCCAAGCTCGGTTCATCGCTCACCGGCACCACGACACGTCTGCAGGAAATTCCGGGACTGGTTCCAAGCTTGATGCATCGCATTCAAGGCTGCGTCTTCGCGGGCCGCTGCGCATCGGCAACCGACCTCTGCCGCAATGTTGCTCCGGCTCTGGAAACAAAAGCACCGGGCCACATCGCGGCCTGCCATTATGCAGCGCGGGAAGGAATCGCGGCATGAGCACCCCGCTGCTCGAAGTCAAAGACCTGAAGAAGCATTTTCTGGTGCGGGCCGGCATGTTCGGTGCGCCGAGCACATGGGTCTATGCCGTCGATGGCGTTTCGTTCTCGGTCGCGCGTGGCGAGACCCTCTCCCTTGTCGGCGAATCCGGCTGCGGAAAATCGACCGTCGGCCGCGCGATCCTTCGATTGTTCAATATTACGTCAGGCGAGGTCCTGCTTGACGGTCAGCGCGTTGACGAATTGTCGACAGGCGCACTTCGACCTTTGCGGCGACGCATGCAGGTGGTCTTCCAGGATCCGTTCAGCAGTCTCAATCCGCGTATGCGGGTGCGGGATATCCTTGCCGAACCCATCCGCAATTTCGGATTGGCCAAATCCTCGGCAGATATCGAAACACGGGTCGCCGCCTTGATGGATAAGGTCCGACTCCCGCGCGAGGCGATCAACCGTTGGCCACATGAGTTTTCCGGCGGACAGCGCCAACGCATCGGCATCGCCCGTGCGCTGGCGGCCGAACCGGATTTGATTATCTGCGATGAAGCCGTCTCCGCACTCGACGTTTCCGTGAAAGCTCAGATCATCAATCTCTTGCAGGATCTGCAACAGGAACTCGGCCTGACACTGCTCTTCATCAGTCATGATCTTGCAATTGTCGAACACATGACACACCGCGTCGCGGTGATGTATCTCGGCAAGATCGTAGAGGTGGCACCGAAACGCCAGATATTCGCCGCACCGAAGCATCCTTATACCCAGGCCTTGCTTTCGGCGGTGCCGGTGCCCGAACCCGGTGCGGCGCGGCAGCGCATCATCCTTAAAGGTGATGTGCCAAGCCCGATCAATCCGCCCAAGGGATGCCGCTTCCACACCCGATGTCCCCATGTTTTCGACCGCTGTCGGGTTGAGGAGCCGCTGCTGCGTCCGCTAGCGGACGGCCAGCATGCGGCCTGCCACCTGCACGACCTGCCCGCCACGGGCAAAGCCGCGTGAGGGGGTCCGAGGGGGCCTGTTTTACGGGGTCTGAGAGATGTGTATTTTTTGATGACTTCCCGTTTAAACCGGGCAGAATGTGAGGCGGAATCTGTTTCCTCGGCTTTAAGACGTCCTTTCAGGGAGAAGATCATGAAAAAGCTCTGGCTAGCTGGCCTTGCGCTTGGAACCAGCCTCGCGTTCGCGGGCGCTGCATCTGCGCAAGACATCTCTATCGCTGTTGCCGGTCCGATGACCGGCGGCGAAGCTACGTTCGGTGAGCAAATGAAAAACGGCGCAGTCATGGCTGTCGCCGATCTCAATGCCGCCGGCGGCGTGCTTGGAAAGAAGCTCAAACTCGAAATCGGTGACGACGCCTGCGATCCCAAACAGGCTAAAGCAATCGCCGAGAAGTTTGCCGCGGCGAAGATCCCCTTCGTTGCCGGACACTATTGCTCGTCGACATCGATCCCGGCCTCGGAATCGTATGCTGAAGGCAATGTCGTGGAAATCACGCCAGCCTCAACAAATCCGAAATACACCGAGCGCGGTTTGTGGAACGCCTTCCGCGTTTGTGGCCGTGACGATCAGCAAGGTATCGTCGCCGGCAAATATCTTGCCGAAAAATACAAAGGCAAGAACATCGCCATCCTGCACGACAAATCGACCTACGGGCAGGGCCTGGCTGAAGACACCAAGAAGGCACTCAATGCCACAGGCGTGAAGGAGAAGATCTACGACTCCTACACGAAGGGCGACAAAGACTTCAACGCATTGGTCTCGAAGCTCAAGGCCGCTGCAATCGATGTCGTCTATGTCGGCGGGTATCACACCGAGACCGGCCTCATGCTGCGTCAGATGCGCGACCAGGGCATGAAGGCGCAGGTGATGGCAGGCGATGCGCTCGCCACCAAGGAATTCTCGGCGATCACCGGACCAGCTGGCGAAGGCTTCATGTTCACCTTCGGACCCGACCCGCAAAAGCGCCCGAGTGCAGCAGCAGTCGTGAAGAAGTTCAAGGAAAAGGGCATCGATCCGGAAGGCTACACGCTCTACACCTATGCAGCCGTTCAGGCATGGGCGCAGGCTGCAGCTAAAGCCGGTACAACAGATGCCAAGAAGGTTGCGGCGACCCTGCACTCCGGAAGCTGGAACACCGTGATCGGCACGATTTCGTTCGACAAGAAGGGTGACATCACTTCACCCGGCTTCGTCTGGTACGTCTTCAAGAAGGACGGCACCTACAGCGAGATGTGATCGAGCCGATTCAGGCTTATCTCGAAAGGCCCGCGTTTCTAACGAAGCGCGGGTTTTTTATTTGCCATAGCGTTTTCAAGCGAAGTGGGTACCGGTTCGCGTAAAGAAAACGCGTCAAAACAAATTGATAGAGCACGTTCATGATTCAGTTCAAAATGAACGCGGTTTGATCAAATCTTGCGACCCATCGAGAGCGCGAAGCATGCATTGAGCGCTGCCGAGCGTGCGCGAGCCGAGCTATTCTCAGAGCCGGTCGCAACCACCGCGTCACCGCCGCGGATTTCCCAGCGCCATGCCGTGCGTTCCTGCACGATGCGGCAATTCAGGTTCTTCACAGGCATCGCACCCTCCGGCGGTTAGGCACCTCGACCGATAGGGATCGGCCGAGGTGCCGTGTTTGGGCGGTCTGTGGGGAACCGAGAGGAATTGACCGCCCAACAAGGGCACCATGCCATCAGGGCGGTGCGGGCGGCTGTGAACCAGATCACACTGTCGAAACAGGCTGCAGAAAAAGGAGTGCCCCTCCGGCCGTCATCCTGAGGCGCGAAGCTGACGAAGTCAGCTGAGCCTCGAAGGAGACGGTCGGCTCTAACGTTAAGTTCGGAGTTACCTGGGATTGGTGGGCGCAGGCCGTGACCGTTCATCCTTCGAGGCTCGGGCTTCGCCCTCGCACCTCAGG
>DATAIA010000472.1:0-2002 GCA_036262895.1 Xanthobacteraceae bacterium | reverse complement strand
CAAGATCGCATCTACGATGTCGGGAGCCAGGAATGCCGCATGGAGAATTTGCGCAACATACCGCTCGTCGAGTCCAGTTGCTTTCCCGATTGAGCGGCGCCCCGTCATTCCACCGGCGACGATCTGTTCATACCAGTCATGAGCTCGTGCAATTGCTTTGATTAGCGAAGGTAAGGGGCGGCGCCTTTCATTTACCGAATGGGCAGGCAAAACCAACCGAACCTCACCGCCGCAGCGTTTCAGTCTGGTGTCGATATCCAGGGTGATAAGGTCCTCGGCTTTGTCTGCTGCGAGGATCTTGCGGACTTCCACCTTTCGCGGTAAACCTGGGTCACGCAATAGTTTTCGGATCAGTGCTCCCGTTCTGACCAGAACCTGGATACCTGTCTCCAATACCACAACGCGCGCAACAACCTCATTGAGGAATTCACGTATTGATGCTGCAGATTCGGATTCCCATGCACTTGAAAGCACTTGGCCAGCGCCGATGACACCTTGGGCGTCCATAAGTTCATCCGTGAGCGAAGTAACGATTTTGAGCAACTCGTTCGGCGAGCCTAAGAGCGTACGCAGCCTCTGACAAACCAGATCCTCGATTTCGTGGGCTGGAATCCTCCTTGGGCCCTTCGCTCCGGGGCGGTGGTGAATTGCAGCCTGGGAAACATAGTAGCGATACCGTTTTCCGCCTTTAACTGCATGCGAAGGCGTGAAGCGATTACCCTGCTCGTCATAAATCAGGGCTGAAAGCAGGCTGGGGCATTTTGCACCGCTTCCGTTCCGCCGTGCTTGATTGTTGGCCGCCAGACGAGCCTGAACCTTGTCCCAAAGCTCCTGTGCGACGATGGCCTGGTGCTCACCGGCGAATGATTCATTTCGGTGGGTGATCTCGCCCAGGTAAATGCGATTTTGCAGGATGTTATAGAGGGCACCTCGCGAGTAGCTGGCTCCCCCTGACTTGTTCCCAGCTGTGCTAATTCGCACTTTGCTCGTGATGTTTTTGCGGTCGAGGTGCGTTTTGAGTTCGGCGACGCATCCTAACTCTAGGTATAGCCTGAAAATCTCCCGCACCCGAGCAGCTTCCTTTGGATTGAGAATCAATTTGCGGTCTTTGAGATCGTAACCGAGCGGGATCCTCCCGCCCATCCACATGCCCCGGCGTTTGGAGGCAGCAATCTTGTCGCGGATGCGCTCGCCCGTTACCTCGCGCTCAAACTGAGCAAAGGAGAGCAAAATGTTTAGCGTGAGCCGGCCCATCGAGGTGGTGGTATTAAATTGCTGCGTAACCGAGACAAAGGAAACGCTGCCGGCGTCGAAGCCCTCGATCATTTTGGCGAAATCGGCGAGCGACCGAGTGAGACGATCGACCTTATATACAACGATGGTGTCAATCCGCCCGGCATCGACCTCCTGGAGCAACCGCGTTAAAGCGGGACGTTCCATCGATCCCCCGGAGTACCCGCCGTCGTCGTACCGATGGTCGATGAGGCGCCAGCCCTCATGGCGTTGGCTTAGGATGTAAGCGTGACAGGCTTCGCGTTGGGCGTCGAGAGAATTGAAGGACTGCTCTAGACCCTCTTCGGATGATTTCCGCGTGTAAATCGCGCAGCGAACAATGGCCTTCGTCTCAGCGGCCATTTTGTGCTCTACTCCGCTTCGAGTTGTCCGCTTTCAAGCCGAAAAAAAGTGGCCCGGACCACCGAGTCCCGGTGATATCTCGGGCGATCTCGGATAGGCTTCCGTACCGGGCACCTTGATATTCATAGCCGGTCTGGTTAGCAGTCACAATGTGTCTTTTGCCCTGCCACTCGCGAAACAGACGAGTTCCGGCCTTGATGCGCTGGGGCTCTGCAGTCGGGTTCGCCTTTCCGCTTTCAATGTGGGCCGCGATCTGCCGGAGGCGCCGGTGAGTGCGGGGGCTGAGCCCGCCGAAGGCTTGTTCCTGCAGCCTATAAGCGAGAATTCGAACCAGCAATTCCCGCCGAACGCCGACCGGAACGCGTTC
>DATAIA010000471.1:0-5084 GCA_036262895.1 Xanthobacteraceae bacterium | reverse complement strand
TCGGCCTCCTTGATCATAGCCTTAATCGCGAACATTGGACATCGGCCGCCCGCCGCACGGCCGGAATCGTTGCCCTTTTGGCCCTCATCGGCATCGTCGGAGCACTATCGTTTGCGATCCAACACATATTGCTGGGTCTGCCATTTGGGCTTCTCGCTGTCGCCTTGCTGGGCAGCACGCTCATTGCGCAGCGCAGCCTGCATCAGCATGTGCGCGCGGTTGCAACCGCACTCGAACAAAACGGGCTCACAGCGGCACAAGACGCGGTGTCGCACATTGTCGGTCGCGATCCACGCGCACTTGATGAGGCAGGCGTCGCCCGGGCATCCATCGAAAGTCTCGCCGAGAATTTTTCCGATGGCGTCGTTGCACCGGCCCTTTGGTTTGCCATCGCCGGGCTGCCGGGAATTGCCGTCTACAAAGCCGTCAATACGGCCGACAGCATGATCGGACATCGCACCCCACGCCATCAGGCTTTTGGTTGGGCGGCCGCCCGGCTCGACGATCTCGTGAATCTGCCGGCATCGCGGCTTAGCGGCGTGCTGATCACGATCGCCGCACTTCTTACACGGAAGGCGAATGCGAGGGCCGCATGGACTGCCATGACACGCGATGCGTCACAGCATCGTTCACCAAACGCCGGTTATCCCGAGGCCGCCATGGCAGGCGCGCTTGATCTTGCGCTCGCGGGGCCGCGCCTTTATGGCGGCGTGCGTGTTGAAGATGCGTTCATGGGACATGGCCGACGCAATGCGAATGCAGCCGATATCCATGCGGCCTTGAAGCTTTATCGCCGCGCCGATGCCATTCTCATTGTTTTATTTGTTTGTACGGCATTGCTTTTCAGCGCGCCATTTTAAGAAGCTGATCCAGATCGACGTGAGCCGACAGATGTTCGGCGAGACGATCAAGTGTTTCCTCGATATCCGCCTCATAACGATGCAAGGACGGATCGCCGCCCAGCCGGGTCAACCATGCCGATCGTTGCCGGTCATCGCCAAACAGACCATGCGCATAGGTGCCGATGACACGCCCATCGCGCGAAATGGCGCCTTCGTTCGAACCATCGTCACGATACGCGAACGGGCGCGAACGATCCGCGCCCTCGGTGATGCCGATATGCATCTCGTAGCCTTGAAAGGGAGTGCCGTCGCTGGTCTTTCCGCTGATCGGGGCCAGCTTCTTGTTGCCGGAGAGTACCGTCGTCACATCAAGATGACCGAGACCCCTCGCCGAGCCCGGCGGGCCTTCAATTCCATCCGGATCGGCAATCGATCGGCCCAGCATCTGATAACCGGCACAGAGCCCCAGCACCGCGCCGCCGCGGCGCACGTGAGCAGCAATATCGACGTCAAAGCCTGCTTCGCGTAACGCCGCGAGATCGGCAATGGTCGCCTTCGAACCGGGTATAATAATGAGATCGGCATCGCCCGGCAGCGCATCGCCCGGTCTCACGCGGATCAGATCGACATCGTGCTCGGCTTCAAGCGGATCGAGATCATCGAAATTTGCGATGCAGGGCAAAATCGGCACCGCAATTTTAATCCGCGCATGATCGCGTCGTAGTGCCGGGCGATGCAGGGCAAGCGCATCTTCGGCCGGTAAGCGACTGGCTTGCGGGAAATGCGGGACGAGGCCGAGTGCTGCCCATCCGGTCAGACGATTGATGGTCGCAAGGCCATCGGCAAACAGTTGCGGGTCGCCGCGAAACTTGTTGACGATAAAGCCGCAGATCATTGCAGCATCGGCCGGATCGAGCACCTGCTTGGTGCCGACTAAACTCGCGATGACGCCGCCGCGATCAATGTCGCCGATCATGACGACGGGAACGTCAGCCGCGCGCGCAAAGCCCATATTGGCGATGTCGTTGGCCCGCAAGTTTACTTCCGACGCGCTGCCCGCCCCTTCGACCAATACAAGATCGGCCTCGCTTTTCAGCCGCTCGAAACTTTGCATCACAAAGGCAAGAAGCTCGGGCTTCATTTTTTGATAAGCCGCGGCCTTTGCCGTCGCAAAGATGCGGCCATGCACCACAACCTGCGCGCCGGTTTCGCTTTGCGGCTTGAGCAACACCGGATTGAGATCGACCACGGGATCGATCCGCGCAGCGCGCGCCTGCAATGCCTGGGCGCGACCGATTTCACCGCCGTCACGCGTCACCGCGGCATTGTTCGACATGTTCTGCGGCTTGAACGGACGAACGCGCACGCCTCGATTGGTAAAGGCCCGCGCCAGCCCCGCGACCAGCAAAGATTTGCCGACGTCGGACCCGGTGCCCTGAAACATCAATGTCCGAGCAGCCATCGTCAGAACTCGATGCCCGACTGCGCCTTCACGCCAGTCGCGAAGTGATGTTTGACAAGGCCCATTTCGGTCACGAGATCCGCGGCGGCAATCAACTCCGGTTTTGCGTTCCGTCCGGTGACGATGACGTGCAAGCCCGCGCGCCGATTGGCGAGCGTCGAAACCACGTGTTCGAGATTCAAATAATCGTATCGCAGCGCGATGTTGAGCTCGTCGAGAATAACAAGACCGAAGCTCGGATCATTGAGAAGTTCGACAGCCTTGCTCCAGGCGCGTTCCGCCGCCGCGACATCGCGCGCAAGGTCCTGCGTTTCCCAGGTAAAGCCTTCACCCATCGTGTGCCAGGAGACGCGATCGCCAAAGGCAGCGAAGGCATCGCGTTCGCCAGTGTGCCAAGCGCCTTTGATAAACTGGACAACTCCGACACGATGACCGTGGCCGAGCATCCGCAAGGCTAATCCGAACGCGGCCGTTGATTTTCCTTTGCCGGGTCCGGTGTTGACGATCAGCAGGCCTTTCTCAATCGTTTTTTCCGCGACCTCGGCATCCTGGACCGCTTTGCGCTTGGCCATTTTGGCGCGATGGCGTTCGGCTGCAGCATCATCAATCGTTTTGGTCATGTTTGTTACTTCACATTGATTGGAATACCGGCCACCAGAAGAACGACCCGGTCTGCCTGGGCAGCGATGCGCTGATTGAGGCGTCCGGCCTCATCGCGAAAACGTCGCGCCAGCGCGTTTTCCGGCACGATGCCGAGGCCGACTTCGTTAGACACAAGAACGATATTGCCCTGCATTTCCACCAAGGTCTTCTCAAGACGCTCGAACTCGGTTTCAAGTTTGCGCTCAGCCATCATCAGATTGGTGAGCCACAGCGTCAGGCAATCGACCAGAACCGAAGCGCCCTGCGGAATCTTCGCCAGCGCAACGGGAAGATCGTGAGGCACTTCGAGTGTTTGCCATCGCCCGTCCCGCCGCGCGCGATGCTGGGCGATACGGTCCGACATTTCGTCGTCAAGCGCTTCGGCCGTTGCCAGATAGAACCACGGTGGCGGCGCTGCCGTGATCAGCTTTTCGGCATGACGGCTCTTGCCGGAGCGCGCGCCGCCGAGGACCAGGGTCAGCATCCGATCGCCGCCCGCTGCAAATTTTGACAAAGACGTCAGCCCGGTAGTGAGTGCTGCGCGAGACGAGCCATCATGATTTCCCTCCGTCCTCCACCCGAGGACATGTTCCATGGTTTCTGTCGCAGGCAGGTTTCCTGGCTTGCGGGTCCGGACTTCCCTCACCTTCCCGAAGCGATCAGCCGCTCCAGTGGTTATTCGAGGGTTGCTCGCCGCTCACAGTTGCGGGGGCAGCCGTGGCACTGGGATGCGATATCCCCCTCACCACGTTCCCTTTTTCATCCCGCCCAGGGGTGTGCCAAGGGCGGAAACCGACGACACCGGAGACTATAAGCGCCTGCGGCTGGGCCGCAAGCAAGCATGATCCGGAAAAGTGGGAACCGATTTTCCGAAAAGATCATGCTAAAACAAAAGGATAGAGCGCGATGATTCAACCTTTTCATCGCGCTCTAGCCGTTGACAAAGCCGCCATGCGCTCGTTTAGTGAAGCCGTCGACGGTCTCTTTCGCTTGAAAGAGCAACAGGGAATGCGGTCCGGAACATGAGTTCCAAATCCGCAGCTGCCCCCGCAACTGTAGGCGGTGAGCCTCAGCCACGAAGCCACTGGAATATTCCGGGAAGGCGGTGAGAGGCAAAGACCCGCGAGCCAGGAGACCTACCGTCGATTCGATCGCGCGTCGGGCGGGGTGCCTCGATGTCGGACCGAATGACCCTTTCGCGGAAGCCTTCATCAGGCGTTCCCCGCGGCGCAGCACCCAAGTCAAGGCGAATGCCGAAGGAGCCGAAGGGTGCCGCTCAACGAGATTCCCTCTATCGACAAGGAACGCGCCGAGGCTGATGCCTCGACGACCGTGCTTGTCTGCATCACCTGCCGGCGTCCGGGGGATCCGGACGATGTTCCCCGAGGCGGAGAAGCGCTTGCAACACAGACCCTCAAGGCCGCGGAAGGATCGGACGTCACGGTGCGCCGCATCCGCTGTCTCGCCAATTGCAAGCGTGGGCTCAGCGCAGCAATGCGAAAAGACGGCGCTTGGACCTATGTGTTCGGCGATCTTGATCCGGAAACAGATGGGCCGGTGCTGATTGAAGGCGCCCGCCTGCTTGCCGGTTCAAGCGACGGCCTGATGCCGTGGCGCGACCGCCCGGCGCCGCTCAAGCGCGGATTGATTGCGCGCATCCCTCCCATCGATTTTGAGGAAACCGAATGAATTCGCTCGCCCGCGTTCCCTGCACCATCGTCACCGGATTTCTCGGTTCGGGCAAAACAACCCTGATCCGCCACGTGCTGGCAAATGTCCGCGGCACCCGGCTTGCGGTCATCATCAACGAATTCGGCGATGTCGGGGTCGATGGTGAAATCCTCAAAGGATGCGGCGACGATGCGTGTCCGGAAGACAATATCGTCGAGCTCGCGAACGGCTGCTTATGCTGCACGGTGGCAGACGAGTTCGTGCCTGCAATCGATACGATTCTTGCCCGCGAACCGCGCATCGAGCACATCGTCATCGAAACGTCAGGCCTCGCACTTCCCAAACCTCTCGTTCAGGCATTCCATTGGCCTGCGATCCGCAGCCGCGTGACGGTCGATGGCGTGATCGCGGTCGTCGATGGCGCGGCTCTCGCCGAAGGCCGCGTAGCCGCCGATCTCAGCGCGCTC
>DATAIA010000470.1:0-1606 GCA_036262895.1 Xanthobacteraceae bacterium | reverse complement strand
GCTGTCCGGTTGAGCCATGCTCGATTTGTTTTCCAGCCAGGGAAAGCCGCTGTCGAGCCTTGTTCGACCGGACAGCCGAGGGCGGCTTTCCCCACGTGTTTCCTTCTTGTAAGTGCTTGCTGCGGATCGCTCCCGCATGATTTTTCCTTTTACACTTCTTGACAGACAAGGGCCGCGCTTCAGGGTAACCTTTATTGACCACTCAGGTACAAAGGTAAGGGCCGGGGTGCCCTGGTTTTTCGCAGATATTGGGGAAAGATGCGAGAATAGAAAATCAGTCGTCAGTCGTCAGACGTCAGTCGCCGGACCTTGTCCTTGGTCAGTCGTTGCCGGCTGCGGGCAGCAGAAGCCCCTCCGGTTCGGCCAAAGACCAACGACCAACGACGAACGCGCGTTTCTGCCCGGCAACCAAGGGTGCAACAGCCGTCTCTAATGGGATAAGCCAGCAGGTCGATGTCAATCACTGAAATACCGCCGCGGAACCCCGTCCCAGCAGCGCAACCGCCCACCGCCCCGGGCAGCGATCTCTACGACGCCAGCAGTTGGGAGACCGCTTACCTCGAGATGCACGATGTTCCCGCCCTGCTGATTCAGTTGCAGGACGATCTCTCGCGCTCGCGGCAACGGGAAGCTTTCTGGATTTCGGTGGTCGTCCACCTGGCTATCGTCATCCTGGTGGTTAACTCCACCCGTCTGGAAGGCCTGATGCACAGGCGTTCCGTGATTCTGGTCAACCCGCAAGATCTGATGAAGCAGAAGGAGCTCACCTACCTGGAGCTTCCTCCGGACGAGCAGAAACTTACCAAGCGGCCGGACACCAACAAAATCTCCGACAAAGACCGGATGGCGACCTCGAAGGCCCCGCAACTGGACCGCAAGGAATTGAAGAAGATTCTGGACAGTGCGCGTCCTGGAGCGCCCGGCCAAGTCGCTCCCCCGGCGCAGTCGCAGCCCGCTCCGTCTGCCCCGGCGGCGCAGGGCCCGCAGGCGCCGCAGGAGCAGCCCTCGCCACCTCCTCCGCCGGACCAGAACCAGGTGGCCCGCCTGCAGACTCCGCCTGCGGGAAAACCCACGCCGAGTTTCAATACAGGCCCTATGTCACCGGGATCGGCCATTGAGCAGGCAGCCCGCGCGGCGGCCTCGAACCGCGGAGGCTATGGCGGCGAAGGCGGAGACTATGGCCTGGGCCAGGGCAGGCAGGCCGGCGAGGCCATCGGGCCGCTGGACGTTCTCAGCGACACCATGGGTGTGGATTTCGGTCCCTACCTGGCGCGGGTGCTGCATGATGTCCGCGAAAACTGGTATCGCATCATCCCCGAGTCGGCGCGGGCGCCGCTCATGAAGAAGGGGAAAGTATCGATTGAGTTTGCCATCCTGAAAGACGGCCAGGTGGCGGGTCTGCAGATCGTGGGCTCATCCGGAGACGTAGCGCTCGATCGCGCCGCCTACGGCGGGATCACCGCGTCCAAACCTTTTCCGCCGCTGCCCACCGAGTTCGGCGGCCAGTATCTCGCTTTGCGCTTCCACTTCTACTACAACCCGGAAAGATCGGAAATACAGTAGGGCGGGCGTCGGACCGCGGACCTCAGACTTCAGACCTCGGACT
>DATAIA010000469.1:0-3310 GCA_036262895.1 Xanthobacteraceae bacterium | reverse complement strand
AAGCTTTCGGCAAATGAAAAACCCGGCGTCCAAGACGCCGGGTTTTTGCATCAGGCAATCACGGCTGGGATCTCTCCCTGCCGCCTACAATCCGGATCAGGCCGGCTGCAGGTTCGAAGCAGCGGACTTACCGCGCTCGTTGATAATGTCGTAAGAGACCTTCTGCCCTTCCATCAACGTCTGCATGCCAGCGCGCTGAACGGCACTGATGTGGACGAACACGTCCTTCGAGCCGTCGGTCGGCTGGATGAAGCCGAAGCCTTTTTGGGTATTGAAAAACTTAACGGTACCTACGGGCATAGTGTCTCCTTGACTGCACGCCGTTGTCACTCCCGATTACGCTTCATCGCGTTATCGGTATCCGAGTTTTGGGAGCTGACTTGATAGGCGCAGCCAACAAGACATCCGACCGAAAACCGGCACACCACACTTCACACGCTTCCGGCGAAAGGGTCAAGATCGAAACACCTGTGCATGTGTGCGCTGGCGTAGCTTTGGTTTACAAATCTGCGCCAATTCGAGCGATCAGCCCCGTTGGACGCAACCGAGCGCGCCTAAATCCAGGGCAGAAACGCAACGATCCCGAAGCCTGGCTCCGGGATCGTCAAATCTAAATGACGTTAACTCTGTTGCGTCGTCAGGCCTGCTGGATGGCCGACAGCAGCCAGTGTCCGCCGCGGGTCCGCGTGAAGGTCCAGAGTTCCGTCGCTTCGGTCGGGGTTGCGCTGCCCTCAACCACCTGACCCGTCGCGCGGTCGATTGTCTGATCAACAAGCGCAAACCGCATGGCAACGGTGGCGTATTCCATATCGCCCTCGCTCCAGGATTCGGCGAGATCGCCCTGCAGCAGCTTAACCTCCGATACGCGGTTGACGACACCGCGGCTCGAATTGGCTGCGAGATCCTGCGCGAAGTAGGAGACCATTTCAGGGGTCACGCGCTGGCGCAGCGCGTTGAGGTCCTCGGCGCTATAGGCCGCTTGGATTTCGCGCAGGTGCTGCTCAAAGACATCAAAATCAGCCTGCCCGACTGCGACCGGCGCTCCCGATGCCATCCCACCGCCGCCCAAACCTGAGCTCATGCCGGGGACATCATTCGGTGCACCGCGGAACATAGTGGCACCCGCAAATGCCGGCGCATTCCTCCGCTGGAACCAGCTCCAGGCAAGGCGCGCGACAAACGCGACGAGCGCAAGCTGCAACAACAGCCCAAACAGCGAAGAGAATCCGCCGAGACCGCCAAACAGGCCATGCCCAAACAGCATTCCGAAAAGACCGGCGCCGAGGAAGCCGGCTGCGAGACCACCCAAAAGGCCTGGCCGACCTAAGAGACCGCCCCCGCCGAACAGACCGCCCTGCTGCCCCGCCATAGCTCCCCCGGATTGGCCAGGCTGCGTCATTGAACGCTGCATCGGCTGTGCCGTGCTTGGCGCCGTACTCGTTGAAGGTGGCGCGGAGAACGTACGCGAACCGCGGCTTCCCGAACTGGAGCCTGCACCGACACGCGCGTCGGCATCGACAGACATGAAGGTCAACACCGAGGCCAAGGCTAAAAGCGCCAGGACCGGCCGGATGTACCGAAAGCGGGTCATTGGTATCTCCCAGGAAAGCTCATTTTGATTTGTTATATTGGTAGTCATAACGGGTTTTAGAAGCCCTTGCGAGGGGCATCCCTCACGATATTTGCGCACAAGTGCCGTTAAATGTTGGTTGCGGCCTTATGCCCCGTACAACCAATCACCGTCGCAGAACGCAATCAGCGCTTGCGCGACGGCGTTCCCAACCGGCGCGTTCAAGTTCCGGCGTATCCGCCTGCGTTTCCGGATAGCCGAGGCACAGATATCCAATCAGTTGCCAGTGCTCGGGAACTTCGAGGATGGCGGACACCGAAGCCGGATCGAGGATTGAAACCCAGCCAAGCCCAATGCCTTCGGCACGCGCCGCAAGCCACATCGTGGCGATTGCTGTCACAACGGAATATTCCGCCATTTCCGGCATCGTGGCACGGCCAAGACCATGGCCGACTTGTGTGGTGCGATCGCAAAATACGGCAAGCTGACACGGTGCTTCCTGCAGTCCCGCAAGTTTCAGCTTGGCGTACCGGTTCGCTTGATCGCCGGAATAGGATTGCAAGGCCTGCGCATTACAGCGGTTGAATTCGTCGATGATTGCTGCGCGTCTGACGGGGTCATCGACCATTACGAACCGCCACGGCTGACTCAAGCCGACGGAAGGCGCAAGACAAGCAAGGTCGATCAAACGATCGAGCGTGCCCTCCGGAAGCGGCTCGCGCCGGAATCGCCGCACATCGCGTCTCCAGATGAAGAGATCACGAAGCATGGCTCGGAAATCATCGTCGAAGATCATCGGTCTGTCACGCCAGTGTGAAGGGTCGTGATTGGACAACCCCGCTGCTCCGTCCCTACTTTGTTATGCGTACCGAACGGCAACTGCGCTTCCTTACAGATATCACGTTCGGAGCGGGAGTCCCGGTCCACACCTGCCCCCAATTGGATCGGGACTCCCGTATTGCCCCCGAATGGCAGCATTCCCCACTTCATAAGCAAGCTTTGCATAAGCAAGCTTTGCCGATCGACCTTTCGATCCCGGACGAACCCTTTCGACGTGCCTCCCGGAATGGCGCTTGTTACAATTGGTTCATGACTGTCGGACCTTTCATTGCGGAAATTGCGGCCCTCGTCGGTGAACCCGCCCGCGCGAACATGCTGGCGGCGCTGATGGACGGACGCGCGCTGACCGCAGGCGAGCTTGCCTATGTGGCGCGGGTGACGCCGCAAACAGCAAGCGCTCATTTGAGCAAACTGACAGAATCGAAATTGTTAGCGCTCACCGCACAGGGCCGGCATCGATATTATCGGCTTGCCTCTCCTCAGGTCGCCCGCATGCTCGAAGGCATGATGGCGGTCGTCGTGGACGGACCGCCGCGCCACCGTCCCCGCTCGTCCGGCGAAGATAAGCTCCGTTTTGCCCGCACCTGCTATGACCATCTGGCCGGCCAGCTCGGCGTAAAGCTGACCGATGCCTTAATTGCTCGCGGCCATCTTGTCCTTACCGAGGACGGCGGTCAGGTCACGGCCGAGGGCATGCGTTTTCTCGGAAAATTCGGGCTCGATCTTAAAGATCGGGGGCGACGCTGCTTCTGCCGCCCCTGCCTCGATTGGAGCGAACGGCGTCCGCACGTAGCGGGCGCGCTCGGAGCCGCTCTGGCAACACACTGCTTCGACCTTGGCTGGATCGCACGGGTCAAGGATTCAAGAGCGGTCACTGTCACGCAGAAGGGGCAATCCGGT
>DATAIA010000468.1:0-2227 GCA_036262895.1 Xanthobacteraceae bacterium | reverse complement strand
CGGCGGCGATCCTTACCGGCGTAAGGTGCCAACGTTCTCCTCCGCGCTCGATCGGCTGCTGGACGCCAAAGTGGTCGCGCTCGGCAAGATCAGACCCGATCAAACCGCGTTTCGAATCAAGTACGAACCCAGCAATCCGGCGGCAGACGCGGCCGGCAATGTCAAATACCCGAACGTCAATCCGCTGATCGAAATGACCGACATGCGAGACGCGCAGCGATCCTACGAAGCCAACCTCAACATCATCAGCGCCACCCGCCGAATGATCCAACGCACGCTCGACATACTCAAGACCTGACCAGGAAAGCTTGAACCATGGCTTCACCCACAGTCGCTGCAAATGCCTATGCCAATCTTGCCCGCATTCTGGATACCGGCGGCGGCGCGGGCAAGGGGAGCGAGGCCGGCGGCCTTTCGTTCGGCGCGGTGCTCAAGGATGCGATCGGAAGCGTTCTGGATGCCGGCAGGAAATCTGACGCGCAGACCGTCGCGATGGCGGCGGGCAAGGCCAATGTGATGGACGTGGTGACAGCGGTGGCGGAGACTGACGTCGCGGTTTCGACGCTGGTGTCGGTGCGTGACCGGGTGATCCAGAGCTACGAAGACATCATGAAAATGCCGATCTGATGAGAGCGGCCTGCTAACCGCATGTTGAGCAGTGGATATTGTGGCCGGATGACCAGGAAAGCGCCGCGCGCGTTCCTCAGTGTAATGGAAAGAGGATAGTCGAATGACCGGTGCTGAAACCCTCGACGTGGCGCGTGATGCGATCTGGACCATCGTCGTGGTGTCGTCGCCGCTGATGGTGGTGGGTCTTGTGGTCGGTGTCGTCGTGTCACTGTTCCAGGCGCTCACGCAGATCCAGGAGCAGACGCTGGTGTTCGTTCCGAAAATTTTGGCGATCTTCGTGACGCTCCTGCTTGCGCTCCCGTTCATGGCGGACTCGCTGCACGCCCACATGATGAGGCTGTCGTCGCGAATCATCGGCGGTTGATGCACACTGCCTGTGGTTCGCTCGATATTTGCAGTTCGTCTGGGGAGTATTGGCGGAAATGGTCGTGCGAATGGCAAATCATCCGCGCGGTATGTGAGAAATGCGGGTCGATATTTCACTGCTCCCTGCGCTCGCCGCGACCTTCATGCTGGTGTTCGCCCGCATTGGCGCGATGGTCATGCTGTTGCCGGGATTGGGCGAGTCCAACATTCCGGTGCGCATCAAACTTGCCATCGCGGTCGTGCTGACGTTGATCATCTTGCCGCTGCATCGCGCCGCCTACCATGTCGACATGCACTCGCTGACCCCGTTGCTGGTGCTGATGGTGCATGAGATCATCATCGGTGTCGTGCTCGGCGCTACTGCGCGGGTGACGCTCGCCGCGCTTCAGGTCGCGGGCTCGGTGATCGCGCAGCAGATGGGTCTTGGATTTGTCACCGCTGTCGATCCGACCCAGGGCCAGCAAGGGTTGCTGATAGGAAACTTCCTTACCCTGCTCGGAATCACGCTGCTGTTCGCGACCGATACCCATCATCTTGTCATTGCGGCCCTGAACGACAGTTACGCGATCTTTTCGCCGGGCGAGATGATGCCGAGTGGCGATGTCGCGGCGCTTGCAACGCGGGCTTTCGCCGCTGCTTTCAGGATTGGCCTGCAGCTCTCGGCTCCATTCCTGGTGTTCGGGCTGGTCTTCAACATAGGCCTCGGCGTGCTGGCGCGATTGATGCCTCAGATGCAGGTCTATTTCGTCGGCGTGCCGCTCGCGATTATGGCTGGGTTCCTCATCTTTGCGGTCGTCATCGCCGCGTTGATGGGGACGTTCCTCGATTACTTCATCGGCGTCATGCACCAATTGATACCGCTTTAACGGGGAAGCCGAGACGATGGCTGACGAGAACGACGTATCCGACAAAACAGAAGACCCTACCCAGAAGCGGCTGGATGATGCCCATGAGCGGGGTGACGTCGTCAAAAGTCAGGAGATCAACACCTGGTTCGTGATTGCAGGCGGCACTCTGGTGCTCTCGACATTTTCCGGATCGATCGGCGGCGGCATCCTGTCGCCGCTGCGCAATCTGATCGCCAATGCCTGGATGATCCATACCGACGGGCCGAGTCTGCTGGCGCTGGCGCAATCGCTCGGATATGCGCTGATTGCCGCAATGGGAGTGCCATTTTTGATGCTGGCTCTGGCGGCCATCGCCGGCAATATGGTGCAGCATCGATTAGTGT
>DATAIA010000467.1:0-1883 GCA_036262895.1 Xanthobacteraceae bacterium | reverse complement strand
GCTTGCGGACGGTGCTTGAGCTTGCGCAGGTTCTTTTTATCGAACGTGGCGGGTTTCTCGAGCGCGATTGAGAGTTCCGACAAGCAATCGATGCTATAAACCGCGGCGCCGCAAACAAGCGCGCATTGATATCGGACTTCGATACCCAAGGGAGAGGAATATACGCAGGTATGTCACGCCGCTACTCAATATCTTGAACAAGCGTGCTCGCTCGCTCTATGATTCGCACAAGGAAGTGCGCTTGACCAACTAAGCAGACGATTGGAGCCTATCTATGAAATATGAAAAATCACAGTCAGCGATCGATCGACTGACCCCGGAGCAGCGACGCATCACCCAGGAGAACGGCACCGAGCGTTCGTTCACAGGTGAGTACAACAGCAACAAGGAGCCCGGCATCTACGTCGATATCGTCTCGGGCGAGCCTCTCTTTGCGTCGACTGACAAGTTCGACTCGGGCACAGGGTGGCCGAGCTTCACCAAGCCAATCGTTGCCGCAAACGTCAACGAGGTGCGGGACGGCACCCACGGGATGGTGAGAACCGAGGTCAGATCAGTTCACGGCGACAGCCACCTCGGCCATGTCTTCCCGGATGGCCCGTCCGATCGCGGTGGACTGCGCTATTGCATCAATTCCGCGTCGCTCCGCTTCATCCACCGCGACGAGATGGAAGCCGAAGGGTACGGCGAGTATCTCGATCAAGTTGCGGAGAAGTAACATGCAACCGTATATATCTTGTATATCCGGTTACTAAATGATCGCTTCAACATCAAATTGCGAGAGCTGTTCCGACCTTGAGCACTATTCAGTGATGGACGGACGGAGATACGCACCTGTCGGCACTTCATAGTGCCCGATGCTCATCAGCAGCGACTAGCGTGGCCATGTCTCGCTTGCCATCAGATGTGGCACCAGGCGAGCATGGTCCAATCCCAGATCTTCACGCTTCGTCATTGTCATCCGCTCGGTCGCAGTCGTCGAACCTTCCGGCGCCGGACCGGCGGCTGCCGGACAGGATATGCGTCAGGAAAGCGGACTCCCGTTCAACACTGTGACGAACGCGGCGCCGGCTGTGAGGGAGGGGCGACGGGCACAGCCGTCAGCTCTCCGGACGCGGGGAGACCAGAGCGCGTGTTTTCGGCCTTCTCGCTCTCTTTTTTTGCGGCATAGGACATGGCGGGGTCTCGCTTGTTCCCCTTGTTCTGCGGGAACTTGCCGCTCAGCTCCGCGGCAATCAGATCCGCGCGGACCTGTTCGCGCGTCAGCGAAGCGGCGGTGACCGCGTGACTAAGAAACGATAAAGCGAAGAGGGTCGCGACGACCCAGGCATAGTTAGCGCGTTGCATGTCGACGTCTCCTGAAGTGATCGCCGTCCGTCGTTCGCGGCGGCGTTGGGCTTATCGTAGCTGCGGAGATCGGCGGGCAAAAGGCGCGTCGACTGAATAACACTGATTCCCCGGCGAGAATGATGGCGCACACGCCGCGTGAGTAAGGAAGGTGGCCTCGCTTGCATCTGATGAGGGACTTCTCGAAAAACATTGTTTGAAGTCCGAATGTAACCGGACGTATTGCCGAACGCTACGACCCCTCTCGCGCGTTTCGAAGGACTCAGCCCCTACCATTTATTCTTGTCGTTCATGTCTATCATAACCATATTGGCCTAATGATCCGGCGTACACGAGAAAACGCTCGTAAAGGCAGTGCCTCGCCGAAGCGCCAATGCATTCGTAACTGGACCAAAGAAGAGCGGCACGACTCATTCAACCTTAGGAAGACCTGGCGAGGAGGCAATGCATGCCGGAAGGCACAGGCCTCGCAAAGCTCAGACGACAGGCCTTTGCGTGCACGCAAGAAGGAATGAGCCGAGTCAATTGTGGCGCGA
>DATAIA010000466.1:0-6459 GCA_036262895.1 Xanthobacteraceae bacterium | reverse complement strand
GTGTAGCCGATCGCGATCAGCCCGTAGATCGAGCCGAGTGTCAGGCCATTGATGAGTTGTTGGACGAAATATTCCATGCGTTTGCCGCGGTTCCGCGACCCCCTCCCCAAAGGGTACTTTGCCGGCATGCAAGGGCGTGGCCGGTTAGTGTCGTGAATTCTTAACAGGGGATGAAAGCACCGGCAATGAGAGACCCTGATCGTGCGGGGTACTGCCGAAGAAGCTTCACGGTTTATGCTAAATGCGCATTAACGGATTTAGGGGGTATTCCGCTGCGCTCCCTCCCGAAAGGGGCTGTTTTGTTCCAGCGATCCCCCGTTTCGTTCCTTTCGGCGGAGATGAGTAAGAGTCATTTTGCGGCAAATTCGACCAAACCGAATCGGCGGATTGCCGAGGAGCCTGCTTATGACCCGCACAAAAGCCGAAGATGCAATCGGCGCCAAAGGACGGCCGTTTACCGGCGCCGAGTATCTGGACAGCCTCCGGGATGGCCGCGAGGTGTGGATCCATGGCGAGCGTGTCAAAGATGTCACCACGCATCCCGCATTTCGCAATGCTGCGCGCAGCATCGCCAGGCTTTATGATGCGTTGCATGATCCGAAATCGAAGGACGCGCTGACTTGCCCGACCGACACCGGTTCCGGCGGTTATACGCATAAGTTCTTTCGCGTTGCGCGGTCGCGGGACGATTTGATCGCTCAGCGGGACGCAATCGCCCATTGGGCGCGGATGTCGTACGGCTGGATGGGGCGCACGCCTGATTACAAGGCGTCGCTGATGAATACGCTCGGCGCCAATTACAAATTCTACGACAAGTTCGCCGACAATGCCCGGGATTGGTACAAACGCGCGCAGGACAATGTCCTGTTCATGAACCACGCAATCGTCAACCCGCCGGTTGATCGCGCCAAGGCGGCGGATCAGGTCAAAGACGTTTTCATCACCATCCAGAAAGAAACCGACGCCGGGATTTATGTTTCCGGGGCGAAGGTGGTGGCGACGTCATCCGCGCTCACGCACTACAATTTCCTCGGCCAGAACGCTGCGATGCCGATCAACGATTCCGATCTGGCCGTGATGTTCATTGCGCCGATGAACATTCCGGGCGTGAAGCTGTTCTGCCGCACGTCTTATGAGATGGCGGCCAACGTGCTTGGTACGCCGTTCGATTATCCGCTGTCGTCGCGGTTTGACGAGAACGATGCGATCTTCGTGTTCGATAACGCGTTCATCCCCTGGGAAGACGTGCTGCTGCATCGCGATGTCGAGAAGATCAAGGTGTTCTATCCGCGATCGGGTTTTCTTGCCGGTTATCAGTTCCAGGGCTGCACGCGGCTTGCAGTAAAACTCGACTTCATGGTCGGCATTATTGCAAAAGCGCTGCGCGCCACGGGTTCTGACGAATTCCGCGGCAACCAGGCGATGCTGGGTGAAGTGATTGCCTGGCGTAATCTGTTCTGGGCGATTTCCGATGCGATGGCGATGAATCCAACGCAATGGGTGGACGGAACGGTGTTGCCCAATGCGCAATCCGGTTCGAGCTATCGGGTGTTTGCCGGCGATGCTTACGGTCGCATCAAGGAAATCGTGGAAAAGATCGTCGCGTCGGCTTTGATCTATCTGCCGTCATCGGCCAAGGACTTCAAAAATCCCGAGATCGACAAATATCTCGCTCGCTTCGTGCGTGGCTCGAACGGCATCGATTACAAGGAACGCATCAAAATCATGAAGCTCTTGTGGGATGCGGTCGGAACGGAATTCGGCGGCCGCCACGAGCTTTATGAGCGCAATTATGCCGGCAACCACGAAGACATCCGCATCCAGGCAATGTTCAACGCCAGAGGCTCGGGTGCGCTTGAGCAAATGATCGGTCTCGCCGAGCAATGCATGTCCGACTATGACGAGGACGGTTGGACGGGCGATACGTGGCTCAATCCGGGCGACGTGGCCTATCCGGGTCTGGGCCATTTGCGCGCTGCCGAGTAGCAGGGCCCTTCGGCGCAGCGTCCGTTCCGCTGCTATTCCGTCTATGGCCGATGCAGTAGTAGAGACGTGAGCGGTTTCATGGCAGACCGCGTGGTGCGGATCGGGTCACTGAAACCATCTGTGAGTGCCTGATATGAGCTGGATCGATCAACGCCCCGATGATGCGATGGACGGTGCGTTCACCGCTGTCGGTCCGGTGCCGGTTGAAACCGTGGAGCCGGCTGAGTTCCGCGATGCAATGAGCCGGCTCGGCGCGGCCGTCCACGTCGTGACGACGTCCGGCCCCGCGGGGAAAACCGGTTTTACCGCAACAGCGGTGTGCTCGATCTCCGATCAGCCCGCGACCCTTCTGGTCAGCCTCAACCGTCGCAGTCAGATTACGCCGGTGCTCCACGCCAATGGTGTGTTCTGTGTCAACACATTGCGCGCCGAGGAAGAGACATTGGCCGATGTGTTCGCCGGGCGGACGGGCCTATTTATGGAAGATCGGTTCAAGTCGGGGGCGTGGACGACCCTTAAAAGTGGAAGCCCGGTCCTGACGTCCTCAGTCGTTGCGCTCGACTGCCGGATTATTGAGGTGAAGGCGGTCGCGACCCACAATCTTTTCATTGCAGCGGTCGAGGGAGTTTGGAAGGGCCCGAGCGGTCCGGCACTCGTCTATCACGAGCGCGCTTATAAGAGCGTGTAAGGCTTGGCCTGACGCCTCATGGTTCGAGACGCAGCCTCCGGCTGCTCCTCACCATGAGGCACTGTCCCCTCGTCCTGAGGAGGCCGCGCGAGCGGCCGTCTCGGAGGACGAAGGTCAAGGCTCCATCCACTTCTCACCAGCCTCTAATCCGTAGGCTCTTCCAGCTAATCTCTTCCCCAATAATTCCGATTGCAACACGAGCCATTGCCCGGCAGTTTCCCGGCAATTCTATTTAGTGGAGTGAGGGCTTCCATGCGCGAATATGGCATCGGACAATCGGTTCCGCGCAGCGAGGATATCCGGCTGGTGCGCGGTCGCGGTCGATATACCGATGATTTTGCTGTGCCGGGCCAGAGCTTCCTTTATCTCTTGCGCTCGCCGCATGCCGCCGCACGTATCCGTTCGATTGACACGACGCACGCCAAAGCCGCGCCCGGTGTGATTGGAATATTTACGGGCCAGGACACCGCCGCAGACGGATTGGGAACCTTCACTTCGCGGGTGAAGCGCAAGCGCCGCGATGGCAGGCCTAATTTCGAACCCCCATTCCGTGTGCTGGCGTTCGATCGCGTGCATCATGTCGGCGTGCCGGTGGTTGCGATCGTTGCTGAGAGCCTAGCGCAAGCCAAAGACGCCGCCGAACTCGTTGAAGTTGACTATGAGGTGCTCGACTCGGTGACGGCGACAGAAGAGGCGGCGCGCCCAGGTGCGCCGGCGGTTTGGGATGAAGTGCCGGATAACGTGTGCTTCGTTTACGAACTCGGGGATAAAGCTGCTGCCGACGCGGCTTTTGCCCGTGCCGCGCATGTGGCAACGCTCGACTTTACGGTCGAGCGCGTCACCACAAATGCAATGGAGATGCGAAACGCGATCGGTGCATATGATGAGAGCAATGGCCGTTACACGCTGACGCTTGGCGCGCAAGCGCCGCATCAACTTCGCACCGAGCTTGCGGAAGTGGTCCTGAAAATTCCGCAGGACCGGCTTCGGGTGATCTCGCCGGATGTTGGCGGCGGCTTCGGTATGAAGGGGGGGGCATATCCCGAATGGGCACTCGCGCTCTGGACGGCAAGGAAAGTGGGGCGGCCGGTCCGCTGGCAGGCCGAGCGGAGCGAGTCGTTCGTCTCGGACTTTCATGCGCGAGACAATGTCTCGCGGGTCGAACTCGCGCTCGATAAGGACGGTATTTTCTTAGGCCTGCGCATCGCGACGACTGCCAATCTCGGCGCTTATCTCGCCATGAATGGCGTTCACGTCCCGACCAACAATCTTGGCGGCCTTTCCGGAACCTATCGCACGCCGCATATCTTCGCCGAGGTCACCGGTGTCTTTACAAACACCAATCCGACCGCGCCCTATCGCGGTGCGGGGCGTCCAGAAGCGTCTTATGCGGTCGAGCGCGTGATTGATATTGCTGCCCGTGAAATGGGAATGGATCGCGTGGATTTGCGACGGCGCAATCTCATTCCGTCGTCGGCGATGCCGTACAAAACCGGGTTCGTCTACACCTACGACAGCGGCGAATTTGAGCAGAACATGGATACCGCGCTTACGCTTGCGGACTGGGCCGGCTATCCCAAACGTGCCGCACAGGCGCGCGTGCGCGGCAAGCTCAGCGGCATCGCTGTTGTAAACGTGATTGAAATTGCAGGCGGCCCCCACGATCAACCAATGGAAGAGGGCGCGGAGATCCGCTTTGATAGCAGCGGTGATGTCAGCGTTTTTCTCGGCTCGCACTCGCATGGGCAAGGGCACGAAACCGTGTTTGCTCAGATCATCCACGACCAATTGGGCGTGCCGATCGACCGTGTCCGGGTCGTCTATGGCGATACCGATCAGGTCTATCACGGCAAGGGCACCTTTGGATCGCGCACCGCAGTGGTTGGATCAACGGCGGTGGTGCAAACCGTGCAGAAGATTATCGAGCGCGGTAAGCAGATCGCGGCCCATCGGCTTGAAGCTTCGACCGGCGATCTTGAATTTGTTCAAGGGGCCTTCAAGGTGGTGGGAACCGACCGCTCGATTACGATCGAGGAGGTCGCAAAATCTGCGTTTGTTTTCGCCCGCCTGCCCAAAGGCATGGATCTTGGTCTTTCCGCTTCCACGATCGTTGCGCCGCCCGGGGCCACGTTTCCCAATGGTTGCCATGTCTGCGAGGTTGAAGTCGATCCAGACACCGGTACGGTTGATGTCGTCAGTTACTGTGTCATCGACGATGTAGGGCGTGTGCTCAATCCGCTGCTCGTCAAAGGCCAACTGCACGGCGGAATCGCGCAGGGGCTCGGGGAAGCGTTGATTGAAGCCATTGTTTACGACCGCGACAGCGGCCAGCTCGTGACCGGATCGTTCATGGACTATGCCATGCCCCGTGCCGAGGATATTCCCGTCATCAAAGCCAAAGCCAACGAAGTTTTGACGCCGATGAATCCGCTCGGCGTTAAAGGGGCAGGCGAGGCGGGAACGGTGGGCGCGCTGCCGGCGATCATGAATGCAATCGTCGATGCTCTGACGCCGCTCGGCGTGAAGAGTATCGACATGCCGGCAACCCCTGAACGGGTGTGGCGGGCGATACAGGCGGCGAAGCAGGACGCGGCTTGATTCCTCCCCTTAGGGGAGGGTGGCGAGCGATCTCGGCGCCGACCCTCCCCGCAAGGGGGAGGGAGAAGAAAAGTGGAGTTCGCGAGATTTCCTCCAAATGCGATTGCCTTGCCGTAGAAGGGGAGAGGCAAGCAAGTAATTCCCCTTCCGCTCCGAGTAGCTTATTCTATTCCCATGACGTCCACGTCCAGCCTGCCGCTTTTTCATCTCTACGGCGATCCGCCGGATGATCAGGCATTTGATTTCATCCATATCGAAACCATCACCTCGCGTTCATCGATCCATGACTGGACGATCCGCGCCCATCGTCACCGCAATCTGTTCCAGATCTTGTTGATCGAGTGCGGCGGCGGTGAAATGATTTTCGAGGCGAATAAGATCACTTTCGCGGCACCATGCGTTGTTCTTATTCCGCCCACCGTTGCGCACGGGTTTCGGTTTCTTCCCGAGATCACCGAGGGCTGGGTCGCAAGCTTTACCGAAGACGTCGCTAGTGCGCTGGGTGATCAGTCGGGGGTGGCACTGGCGCGGCTGAAAGCAATGGCGGACGATCCGTTGATCCCGCTTCAAACCATCAGTGACGGTCGCCGCCTCTCCGCGCTATGCGCGGATATCCACGAGGAAAGGTTTCTTGCGCGTGAAGGCTATCGGCTTGCCATGCGCAGTCTGCTCACGCTCATCGCCATTGAGGCGGTACGGCTTGCCGCGAGCCGCGCGCGTTCGGGCATGGTGACGTTGCAGGCTGCGGATGCAACCGTCGAAGCCTTGCGGCGCCTGGTCGAAGATCAATTCCGGCGCGAACGGCAGATCAAATTTTATGCGGACCTGCTGGCGATGACGCCGGACCGCCTCAACGATCACGTCAAACGCGCGACGGGTGTCACGGCAGGCCACCTCATCAGACAGCGGGTGTTGACGGAAGCAAAGCGCCAACTGGTCTTTACGACGGTTCCGGTCAACGAGATCGCTTACGATCTCGCTTTCTCCGACCCGTCGCATTTCACCCGGTTCTTCCGCAAACACACAGGCGTCACGCCACAGGCATTTCGGGCGTCGGCTCTTCGGGAAGGCGAGGTTGCTGAAGCCGAGCCTCAGATCAGCGATACCAAGCCCAGCCTTTAACGCTCGCTGAACATCCGCTGCAGTTGATCGGTGATCGGTTTGAGCAAATAGCTCAGCATCGTCCG
>DATAIA010000465.1:0-6373 GCA_036262895.1 Xanthobacteraceae bacterium | reverse complement strand
CGACCGAAGTCTTTTTCGATGATATGCGGATTCCCGCTGCAAACCTGATCGGCGAAGAAGGCAAAGGTTTTCGTTACATTCTCTCCGGCATGAATGCGGAACGCATTCTGATTGCTGCCGAGTGTGTCGGCGATGCCAAATGGTTCATCGGCAAGGCGTCGGATTACGCCAAGGGTCGTGTTCTGTTTGGTCGTCCTATCGGCCAGAACCAGGGCGTGCAGTTTCCGATCGCGCGCGCTTACGCGCAAATGCGCGCCGCCGAATTGATGGTGCGTGAAGCGGCTGCCCTTTATGCGCAAGGGCAGGAATGCGGCGCAGAAGCCAATATGGCGAAGATGCTCGCGGCCGATGCATCCTGGGCGGCGGCCGATATGTGCGTGCAGACGTTTGGCGGTTTCGGCTTTGCCGAGGAATACGACATCGAACGTAAGTTTCGCGAGGCGCGGCTTTATCAGGTGGCGCCGATTTCGACGAACCTCATTCTCTCGTACCTCGCCGAACACGTGCTGGGACTGCCGCGCTCGTATTGATGTGAGGGCGACGCCTTAACGAGGACTGCGGGTCGAGCGGCCTGCGAAGAAGCAGGCGATCGCGAGAAGCTGGATCGCTCCGGCAACAGCGAACATCATCATTGTGCCGCTACCGTCAGGCGCGAGCGAGCGCAAGAAGCCGAAAAATCCTGGCGCGAACGCGTATGTGCCCTGTGACACAGCCAGAATCATCGGAACGACGCGCTGCACATCCTGGGATACGAATTCCTTCTGAGCAATGAGTGGGGGCAGCGACGTCGCATTGCCGATCCCCAATCCATATAAAATAATTCCGAGCAGAAGCAGTGCGGAAGTGTCGAGCGCAAACAGCATCAGAATCGATCCGATAAACTGGATCGCATAGCTCAGACAACTGACGAGCCGTCTGTCTGCGTCGAGCGGCATAAAACGGCCGACGCTTGTTCTGCCGACGATTGCGCAAAACGTTGCAAGCCCGAGCGCGTATCCTGAAAGCCTGGGTCCGAGTGTCGGCACCAGCACGGAGTACAATTGCTCAAGCAGGCCAATTTGAGCAAACAGTCCCAATGTCATCCCGGCGCAGAGTGTCAGGAAGCCCTTGTTTTGCCACAGCGCCTGACCTTTCAGCTCCGTTACGTTTGCTGATGTAACGGCACTTTGTACTTTTGCTTCCTGTGGCTCCCCGTCCGGAAACTGGCCCATGCTTTCGGGCGACTTTGAGAACACGAAAACCGACAGGATCCAAACGACAGATATTGTCACGACACCGACAAACACTGCGGTGACCGGGAACGACAGGTTTAAAATCAATGTGGCCCATAGAGGCGTCATGATCACGCCCCCGATGCTGGCGCCGTTATAGGCCGTCGAGAGGGCGGCCGGCCGCTTGCGTATGAACCATGGGGCGATGATTGCGTTGACGGCGGCGCCGCTCATGGTGACCCAGCCGCAGCCGGTGCACATGGCGGCAAGGACAAGCTGCCAAGGTTCTCTTGCAAGCGCCCACCCGATGATGCCGATCGTCAAAATGACTGAGCCGGCACACGTAACCGCAGGCAGTCCGAACCGGGCATAAAGCGAGCGCAGCCGGGTGATGAACAAAGCGCCGAAAACGAAGTGTGCGGTGACGACTGCCGAAACGAGCTCAAGCGGCCAACCGGTGCGCTCGATGACCGCGTGCAGAAAGACCGGAGGGCCGTAAAGCCCCGATCCCCACCCCAGAATGGCGAGCGTGAAGGCGGCCCAGACAACCTTGGGTCCGAAAAAACCGGGCCTCGGCGTTCCGTTGCCGTGGGAGCGTGCCACGATTCGTTCTCCTTCGGATGCATTGTTGTTGTGAGCAGGCGAGCATTCAGGATTTCGCAGGCCGTGCTCGGAGCGAGGTGTGGCCGCAACTTGGCTGCTGGGGCCTTAAATGTCCAAACCGATTAGTTCGATAGAGGCCGAACTGTTTTGGCTACCCGCTGAAGTCCCAGTGCTCAAACATTTCCTTTCGTCATGGCCGGGCTGGTCCCGGCCATCCACGTCTTGCTTGCTTTGCTGTTAAGACGTGGATGGTGCCCGAAGTCGGCGAAGGCCGACTTCGGAACAAGCTAATCGAGCGATGTGCAGCAGCATGTCATCCCAAAAAACATTCTGTACCGTGCGGAAAAAGACCGGTGCGGTCGCGTTCATCAGCTGAATGCGGGTAGGCTTGGTGCCGTAAAGTGCAAGGTATTCCATCCATTTGCGTGTTAGATAAATCACCTCTTGCCGTAAGTTCGTGAAACTGCGGTCCGAGTTTATTACCCATCTTTGCGATGTATTTTTGCTTCGCCTGGGCCGCCGTCTGGTAGGTCATGGTTTCACCTATTCGGCTTTGATGTTGTTCAATATCGCGTCACTGTTAGCCTAAAAATAATTAGCCGTCCGGTGGACGTCGCCGAGACGTAAGAATGCCGGGGTTTGTCGTTCTTCGCGATGCACGCGGCAAGCCGCAGCGAGTGATAAGTTGAATGCGCCATCCTCGGGCGAAGGGCTGTCGCGCAAGATGAGTTCGGCGAGTTGCATTGGGGACTAGCTCCACCAAGCCCTTGAGTTTTTGTTCTCTTTATGCCCCCCTTTTTAAGGGTCGCGCCAGACGACATGCGTCTCAGCACTGAAACGACCCCAACAATTTGGATGTGATGCCCTTTGACCGCCGCTGTCCCCGCCATTGAGGAATTGCTTGACCGCATGCCAGCGGGCTTCGGCGCGATGCCGTTGGGTTCGATAGCAGCCGAACATCGGGAACTGTTTCGGGAAATCGAAAACTTTGACCCGCTGCGTCTAGCTGCTTGCTTCGGCGGACTCCTGACGGTTCCCGAGCTGCAAAGCAATTGCGGTCGGCTCGAAGTATTGACGCATCTGTGCTTCGCGTTGGCGCGCGGCACCCGAAAGCCAACGGAAAAAATTGTCGCTCGCCTGTTTAAGGTTCTTGGCGAGGGAATGACTGGAAGGCAGGAAGATCCGGCGGAAGATGTTTTCGTCTCAGTGATTGTCACGCCACGCGGAAATTTCCGTGTGCTCGAAGGCATTTGGGAATCGGCGGGTTTTCACACGCAGCGTGTCGTGAACGCGCTGGAGTTGGCTGTCGGCATTAATGCGGGCTTCAAGCCCATGCTCGATTGCGTGTACGCGCTGCTCAAACTTTCCGAGTTGGTGTGCGAGCGCGCCAAACTGCCACGTTACATCACCGGCAATGTGAACCCAGAAGAGAAGATTCCGCCAAAAATTCTCGCAAACATAAAATCGTTGTGCGCGCGCATTCAGTTTACCAAAGAGGAGCTGGCGGCGGCGGGAATTTCCGTCTCCGCGCTGGCGGAATTTGGTTTCGATCCACCCACGCGCTTCAACCTTCCTGCTGACGTTGTTGGCCACTCCATTTTGGAACGGCATCCGGTTGTGTATCGCAACGATGAATTTTATCTACTGCTGCCAACCGCTGTGACCGCTGCAGTTCGTCGCTTCGTCATTGATCACATGGAGACGGCAAAGCCGCGGGACTTCTTCGCTAGCTTACTCGGTTATGAGCTTGCTGGGGCGGTGAGGCGGATTGCGCTTCTTGGCGATAGCATGGGCGCACCCGTTGAATTCCAAAAAACGGAAACCGGAGCAATCGCGGGCGTGATGTATAACGCTGACCGTGGACGCTTCATGGACTTCGTATTCTTCGCGGACACGCTCGAAAATTTCGATTCCAACGGTGGCCTTGTCGGAGCGTATCCAACACGGAACATGGAAGGCTTGAGGGCCGACATTGAGAAGTGGATAGACCGCGCATATCAAACTGCTCGAGAGACGCCCGGCTTTAGGGACGGTATTACGCTGCTCGTTGGCTGCGGCGTTGGCCGCGCCATGTTGGACATTACCCCCAAGCGCAAATGGGACAATTGGCGGGTCGAATTTATTAGCGCGCCGGACCTGTTCACGCTCAGCTCTTTGCCGGATTTCAAGCCGCTGTCGTTGTGGCGACTGTTGGCTGGCCGCGATCGTGTGAACGAACTCGGCATACACTTGCTGAATGTAAATGGCCTTCTCAATCTGGTCGGCTGGGCGCGGTCGCTTGGGGGACATCTCCTTCCTCACGCGGACATGCCCACTGAATTCGGAAACAGCGACGGCGGAGATTTGGTGCTGATCGAGCAAAACGCCTTGCTCAAGGTTCGCCAGGAAGTCGCCGAGAAGGACGACCGGCACGCGCTCCTAACGATTGATGGCAAATGGATTTCAACACGGCGTGATGGACAGTCTATCTTTGATGAGGATTTGGGCCGTCCTTTCTATGTGTCGGAAGAAGTCGAGGGCCGCTGGCCGATGGCCGTTTATGAAACGGCCAAGCGCCCGTGGTGGGTGCAGTTGGAAACGACGAATGGAACTACGGGTCACTTTGCCTATCAGCGTTATCTGATGTTGCGCACCTGGCTGTGCCTTGCCGCTCCGGTGCTGGACGAGGCATTTCCGCAACTACCTCCTGGCCCAATCCTTTGGAAAGCTAGTTTCGAGAGTGACCTAGGGGACCGGGCGGGTTTGGGCGACCGTGAGTTCATGTCTATCGAACAGACCTTGCCGTTCCTCGATGTGGACATAAACGCGTCAATGATTTCGATTGTCGGTCGCTCTGGGTTCGAGGACGCCATCTACAACCCAGTCAACATCGCTGAGCGTGCGTTGGTGACACGGCTTGTTGAAGGCGCCGCGCGGCTCGCGAATACCTCGCTTGATGAGACGGCGCGCGAGGCGCTTGTCGCCAAAATCGTGACAAGCCCGGACGCCCGTCAGAGTCATACATTCCGAACGCAAAACTTCCGTGATTTTGTAAAGCGCGCTATGTGGCCGTCGCCCGTTGAAATCGACGTGGACGACGCCGCCACGATGAAGCTCGGCTTAGGTTGGCGCAATCGCGCGCACTCCGAAGGGTGCGAGATTACGGGCCAGGTAGCGTGCACGGCGTATCTTAACGGTATCGTGAGGCTTCTCGAGGACGAAATCTGTGCGGATTTGCGGGCGTTTGACCGGCGATCCGTCATCCAGTTCGCGCTCATGAACCACGAAACCGCGGTGTCCGACCGCGACAATTGGCGGCGCACTGCGTCAGCGGTGGTGGCTCTGCACAAAGACAAGAAAGCGACCATCGGCACAATCGCGCATCACGAAGCAAAGTTGAACGCGATCTATCAAGCTACGCGGTTGGTGATTGAGTTTGCGGTTTGCGAATGCCCGCTCGACGGCGGCGTGGAGCCTGGCAAGCTCGATATGTCACGCATCATGGGAAAAATCATGCTGACCTGTGGGCTTGGCGGCTGGTCGGACTCCATCCACTGGCAGGCGATGGAGCCGCTCGTCCGCATTACGCCGCTCGGCGACATCCACGCCAACGTGACTTTCGAAGAGGAAATCTTGGCTCCCTACGGACGTGCCATGACTGATATGATCGTTCAGGAAAATATAGAAAACTACGCGCGTAATTTGACGGATCCGGCCGTAGTCCCCACCGACGAATCGCGGATTGAAGACGATTTCATGGCGGCCTTCGAGGAGCAGTTTGGTGCGCCATTCTATGTCGTGCGCAAGTTCATCGACGACATCGAAGACATGGGCATCAAGGCGGACAAGCCGGTCTTGACGGTTAAGCGGAGCGAAATTCTTGCGCTCGGTAATGGAAAGGACACGTCTTACGCGGAGGGCATCAAGCGGCTCCTCGACTTCATGACGTTGAAAGGCAGACCGCACTGGCGCGACCTTCCCGAAGGATACCTTGAAAAGGATCTATTCCCCTGGCGGTTCCGGCGTCGGCTTTCCGTGCTGCGTAAGCCGTTTGTGCAACTCGACGACGCGGACGACCCAATCCTTATGTTCGCTCCGGGAATTTTGCGCGACGGGTTCGGATACAGTTTACGAAATTACTATGCTGGTGATTTTCCGCGCTGGCAGCTCACACCTAAGATGAAAGCATGGGCTGGCAAGGTTCGTAATAAGATGGGCAAGGAATTCGGCGCGGAAGTCGCCGCCCGGCTCAAAGAGCTTGGCTGGCAGGCTGAAACCGAAGTCCGAATCACGAAGCTTCTCGGCAAGGGTTTCGACGCGGACTACGGCGACGTTGACGTGTTGGCATGGAATCTGGAATTGGGCCGCGTGCTGCTCGTTGAATGCAAGGATGTCCAGCATCGGAAGACTGACGGTGAAATAGCCGAGCAGCTCTTGGATTTTCGCGGCGAGCTGGACGAGAGCGGGAAACCGGACCACTTGCTCAGGCATTTACGCCGCATCGATCTGGTCAAGCAGCACGTCCCCGAGGTTATGAAATATCTCAAGCTTTCTTCGCCGCCGGCGCTGGAAGGTCATCT
>DATAIA010000464.1:0-5731 GCA_036262895.1 Xanthobacteraceae bacterium | reverse complement strand
GGGTTTAACCGAGATCAGTGGTTGGTGTCTCGAAGGATGAGGCCTGCGCAGGTCAACCCGGCCGGCGCTCAACGAACACCGAGCTGACAAACGAAAGCACAAGCTCTCCGGCTTGATTGGTTCCGGTGTTCAGAACCGTCATCAGACCCACGCCGGGGCGGCTCTGAGAAACACGTGTTTCCATCACTTCGGTGGCATAAGTGATGGTGTCTCCAGTATAGACCGGCTTGAGCCATTTGAGATCCCGAAATCCGGGCGAGGGACCTGCCCAGGCCACGGGCTCGCCGCGCGCGCGCTTTGCGGCAGCTTCCTCTTTGCGATAAGCCACCGCAAGCTGCATCCACATGACGGCACTGTGCCAGCCGGAGGCGCACAACGCGCCGAAATGCGAGCGGGCAGCCGCAGTTTCATCGAGATGAAACGGTTGCGGATCGAACTTCGCAGCGAAGGTTTTAATTTCCTCGGCAGTGAACGTGTGTTGCCCGATGACGGTGCGTTCGCCGATTTTGATGTCTTCGAGATAATTCATGTTCGGCGGCCAAACATCAACGTTGTCGTCAACTGCATGACGCGGGCTTCGGTCTGATTGAAAACCTCAAACAGAAATTTCACAAACCCCATGTCCGGTCTGCTTTTCGATCCGCGCGTTTCAAGCACGGTGCAACGCACGGTGATTTGATCGCCCGGCCGCAGCGGCGCCAGCCATTTCACTTCTTCAACGCCCGGGGCCCCCATCGATGTGGAATGACCGATGAAGCCGTCGACGATCATCCGCATGAGCAGGGCGCAGATGTGCCAGCCGGATGCCGCGAGGCCGCCGAGCAGCGTGCCGCGTGCCGCCTCTTCATCGAGATGCATCGGCTGGGCGTCGAACTCGGATGCGAAGGCAATGATCTCTTCGCGCGTGACAAGGCGTGGACCGTATTCGGTCACGCTGCCGACAACGAAATCGTCCCAAGACATGGGGGAGGAGGGAGGCTGGTGCTTCACATTGGCCTGTCGATTTTGCTGTTCATAACATAGAGCATGGTCATGCTCTGTCCACTTTTGCCGAGCACATCGGTTCTGCTGCTCTAACCGCCAGGCCAAAGGGCGTCAACGCGTGGTGAGGATCGGTTTTTACGTGATCCGATGAAGCTCGAGGGGAATATCGATGTTGAGAGTTGCCGATCTTTTCCAGTGGGATCGTTTCATCACGCCGTCGATTATCAAGCTGTTCTACTGGCTGGCGATCGGCGTGACAGTGCTGTTCGGCCTCGTCGGAATTCTAAACGCGCTCGGCATGATGGCCTTCAAGCCGATCGAAGGTTTTCTTCTGGTGCTTGCAAGCCTCATCGGCGTCATGGTCGGGGTGATCTTTGCCCGTATGGCGGCCGAATTCGTGCTCATCGTGTTTCGCATCAATGAGCACCTCGGCGCGATCCGCAATCGGGGGGAGATGTGACGATAACGTGAGGCAGAACGCCAGCTTCTATTCCGCCGTCATCCTGAGGTGCGCGGGCGTAAGCCCAAGTTTCGAAGGATGCGGTCGGCCTCTGGTTGCTCTTGCGAACGGGTGCAGCATTTTTGATGTGACTTTTGCATCACACTTTGCGAGAAAAATCGTGCCGCCGAAATCGGAATGCGCAAGACGACATCTAAGTCGTTGATTCAATAGATTCTTCTGCAAAACTCGAGTATCAGCGTCATCCCCGATATAGCGTGTGTTTCTGCGCTTTCCGGATGCAAGCGTGACCTCGCTGTGCGATATTGTACCGACGCGTGTGATTCAGCGCCACGGTTACTCCTGGGGTTCACAATGAAAAAAATTCTTTTTGCATCTCTTCTCGTAGCGTTCGGCTCGGGTTCTGCATTTGCCGCCGATATGGCGGCGCGCATGCCGGTGAAAGCCGCGCCGATGATTGCGCCTGTCAGTTCATGGCAGGGCTTTTATGTCGGTGGAAATATTGGATACGGGTGGGGGAATGGAAGGGCCAGCAATTCGTCGCTGACGCAAGGAGCTGTGACCTTTCTTGATCCCTCCACTTTGAACACCGATCCTGATGGTGTGATCGGCGGTGGTCAGATTGGTTATAATTGGCAGATGGGCTCGCTTGTGACCGGTCTTGAAGTCGACATCCAGGGTTCCGGAATCAAGGGTTCAAATACCAAAGCGCCGTTTACAGCAGGGGGCGTTCCTACTGTCGGATCCTCGTTGTCGTTCAATGAGAGAATCTCATGGTTCGGCACGGTGCGCGGGCGTCTCGGTTTTACCGCTACCCCCAGCTTGTTGCTTTATGCTACTGGCGGCCTCGCTTACGGAGAGGTCAAAGATTCAGCCAATGTGCACTTTGCGGCCTCAGGTGATTTCCCCGCCAGTGTAAGCAAGACTAAGGCCGGCTGGACGGCAGGCGCTGGGGGCGAATGGATGTTTGCGCCCAACTGGTCCGCCAAGATTGAATATCTCTATGTCGATCTCGGCAACCAGTCAGCTTCTGTATCAACCGCAGCAGTTATTGGCTTTGGTGCTACTCCGATCAATTACGATTGGAAGAACCAGGACCATATCGTCCGCGCCGGCGTGAACTATCACTTCTGATCGCGATGCGATTTACTGAAATGAAAAGCCCGGCTCTACGCCGGGCTTTTTGTTTGATTGAAAAGGGCGCGCGTGATGTGCGTGCGTGCAGCTTCGCTTGAGAAAATTGCTTAAGTCGCAAACCGGAAGTGCATGACGTCGCCGTCGGCGACCACGTATTCCTTGCCTTCCAAGCGCAGCTTGCCGTTGTCGCGTGCGCCGGCTTCGCCGCCGAACTTCACGTAATCGGCATAGGCAATGGTTTCGGCGCGGATGAACCCGCGCTCGAAATCGGTGTGAATGACGCCGGCGGCCTGGGGACCTTTGGTGCCGCGCGGGATGGTCCATGCACGGGCTTCTTTCGGGCCCACGGTGAAATAAGTCACCAGATCGAGCAGCGCATAACCGGCGCGGATCAAACGATCGAGCCCCGGCTCTTCAAGGCCGATGCCGGCCAGAAAATCGGTGCGCTCAGCGCGCGATAACACCGCGATTTCCGCTTCGATTTGGGCAGAGATCACCACCGCGCCCGCATGCTCCGCCGCCGCGCGCTCGGCGACTCTTTGCGAGAATGCGTTTCCGTTGGCCGCCGCACCTTCCTCGACGTTGCAGACATAAAGCACTGGCTTCGACGTGAGCAGGCCCAATGATTGGAATGCTTTTTCCTGTTCGGGTTTGCGCTCGATCAGGCGCGCGGGCTTGCCCTCGCGCAACACGGCAAGCGCCCGTTCGATCAGGTCGAGCAGTTCCTTGGATTCCTTGTCGCCGCCGCGCGCTTTTTTCTCCAGGCCAGTGACCCGCTTCTCGAGGCTGTCGAGATCGGCCAGCATCAACTCGGTTTCGATGGTTTCGATATCGGCGACGGGATCGATGCGTCCTTCGACGTGGGTGATATCGCCGTCTTCAAAACAGCGGACGACATGCGCAATGGCGTCGACCTCGCGAATATTGGCGAGGAACTGATTGCCAAGACCTTCGCCCTTGGAGGCGCCCCGCACGAGCCCGGCAATATCGACGAAGGTCAGCCGGGTCGGGATGATCTCCCCTGATTTCGCAAGCCTGGCGAGTTCGTCAAGCCGCGGATCGGGGACGGCCACTTCGCCGACATTCGGTTCGATCGTGCAAAACGGATAGTTGGCTGCCTGCGCGGCGGCTGTTTCGGTCAGCGCATTGAAGAGGGTCGATTTGCCCACATTTGGCAGACCGACAATGCCGCATTTGAATCCCATGTGCTGTCTCGTTTTCTGGAGCGTGTTCGAAAGAAATCAGTTCGCCGCGTTATTTGGTGTTTCGGGCGCAGTGAACCCTTTCGTCTCCATGGTGAGGTGGATTTTGTTCTGAAACGTCGCGTCTTCGCTCTTCGCCAGCAATTCGGCATTGTCCGCAATCGCTTCGCAAAGCGCTTGGACCCAGGGCTGTTCGCTTTTGGCAAAATCGTTCAGCACGTAGGGATGCACCAGTTCCTTTGTGCCGGGGTGACCGATGCCGAGACGCACGCGGCGATAATCGTTTCCGACATGCGCGCTGATCGAACGAAGGCCATTGTGGCCCGCATTGCCCCCGCCGGTTTTGATGCGCAGCTTCGCCGGGGGCAGGTCGAGCTCATCGTGAAACACCACGATCTGATCTGCACTCGACTTGAAGAAATGCGCGGCTTCGGCAACGGCGCGGCCGGACTCGTTCATGAAGGTGCCCGGCAGCAACAACATCAGCCGTTGTCCTCCGATGATGCCTTCTGCCGTTACACCCTGGAAGCGGCGTCGCCATGGACCGATGTTGTGACGGCGTGCAATTGCTTCAACGGCCATAAAGCCGATGTTGTGACGATTGCCGACGTAACGCGAACCGGGATTGCCGAGACCGACAAAGAGCAACATGGCTAGTGTTCCGATGCCGGTGTCCTTGTGCCGTTGCGGCACCAATAAACGCATCAAATGAACAACTGGATTCCCGTCTATGCGAATGAACGGATGCGGAAACTCCATATCCCCATCCGCTCGTCCCCGCGAAAGCGGGGACCCAGTTCTTATTCGCGATTCCGCCGTAGTAAGGGCATTAAATGATGAGCTGGATTCCCGCTTGCGCGGGAATGAGCGGATTGGGCAAGTGCCGCTCATTCCCTCTCATGTCAGCGAATGCGGGGATCCAGCTCTTCTTCCCGATTACTTCTTGTCGCCGCCTGCTGCGCCACCAGCGGCTCCGCCGCCGGCTGCGCCACCTGCCGCTGCACCACCTGCGGGCGCCGCTGCTGCGGCTGCTGCAGCCGCGGCTGCCGCTGTTGCAGCTTCTGCCGCGGCCTTCATTTCGTCCTGGTAGCCCGACGGCGGCACGATAGTCACGAGGGTGATATCGCGCTTGCTCACGACTTGGACGTTCGGGGGCAGTACGATGTCGCTGAGATGCTTCGAGTGGCTGATATCGAGTTCAGAGACATCGACATCGATCGAAGCCGGAATCGCTTCGGCAGGGCAATAAACCTCAACCGTGTGTTCGACGATGTTGACGGTGCCGCCGCGCTTGATGCCCGGCGCCTGCTCGGAGTTCATCACGTGGACCGGAATGTTCACGCGGATGCGTGCGCCTTCACCCAGCCGCAGAAAATCCACGTGGATTGGAACGCCGCGAACCGCGTCGAGCTGATAGTCGCGCGGAATGACGCGATGCTTCTGACCATCCACATCGAGTTCGTAGACGGTCGTCATGAAACGGCCCGCATAAATCTTGGTGCGGATATCAGCGTGGTCGAGTGCGATCGTTATCGGCGCTTTGCCATCGCCGTAGATCACACCTGGGACTTTGCCTTCGCGACGTGTCGCCCGAGCGGCCCCCTTACCGGCCCGCGGACGCGCCGTCGCCTTAAGTTCTTTGACGGTCGCCATGATTACATCCTCTTCGATTTTGCTGAATACAAACGGCCGCAAATGCGGCCGTTCAAACCCGGGCCTGCCTCCAGGGGTGCATGCTGGCCACGGTTGGCGGGCTTATAGCGGGATTGGCCTGGGAAAACAAGAAAATGGGCGGAAAATGCGGCATTTGCCGCTGTTAAAACCCCCGGATGGCGCGATTTTTTGCTTCGGATCGCAGAGATTTGGTTAATTGTGGTCTTCAGGCGTCCGGCGTAGGGCGCTTTGGAGCGGCGGCCTCCAAAGCGGCGATCCGGGTCTTCAGCTCCTC
>DATAIA010000463.1:0-2780 GCA_036262895.1 Xanthobacteraceae bacterium | reverse complement strand
CGCGATGCGAGAGCAATGCCGGCTGCGTATCCCTATATGAGACATGCGTTAGCCGGGAAACAGAACCTGCCGTTTGGCTGAGCGAGCCTAGCCGCGCCGAAAGCATACAATGTTCGCGCCGGACAAAATCTGCAAAAAGGCAGTGAATTCAGTGAGCAGTTTGGCGGCGCATGTGCCCGCGCGAGCTTTTGACCGCGAGCTTGCGGTACTGTGCTGGCCGCTTTGAGGAGGTACGATGTCTCGCAGACCCAGATCGGGACCGATCAAGCGACGCACCCCTGGGGCGGCGGTGCCTCTATCATTCAATCCCGCCGTGTTCCTGGCTACTGCAGCTCCCGGTCGGGATATTTCTGCCCACTCGAAGAATGAGATCATCTTCGCGCAAGGCGACGACGCCGACTCGGTCTTCTACATCAAGAAAGGAAGGATCAAAGTCGCGGTCGTGTCAAAAGATGGAAAGGAGGCTGTTATTGCCCTTTTAGGGCCGGATGAGTTCTGCGGCGAGGGATGCTTGATCGGGCAGCCCAAGCGTTTGGCAACGGCGTCGACATTGACGGAATGCGAGACAATGCGGGTGTCTAAGGCGGAGCTACAGCGGGTGCTTCATGATGAGCCTGCCTTCTCCCAAATGTTCATGTCTCATGTCCTATTGCGGCATGCTCGTGTCGAGGAGGATCTGATAGATCAGCTCTTCAATTCCACGGAAAAGCGGCTTGCGCGTCTCTTACTGCTGCTTGCGAATTTCGGAAAAGAAGGGCGGCCCGAGCCAATTCTCGCGAAGATCAGCCAAGAGACCTTGGCGGAGATGATCGGCACGACGCGGTCTCGCGTCAGTCATTTCATGAACAAATTTCGCAAGCTCGGCTTCATCAATTACAACGGCCATCTCGAAGTGCATAGTTCCCTTTTGGGAGTGCTTTTGGCGGACCAGCCGCGCACGGTGAGCCGGCAGAATTAAGTGTCAGGTCAAGTCTTGCCCGACATTCTTCTGGCGGCGGCGCCGCCTGAGCCGTCGCGGCGGCTAAATGAAAAGTTCGGAGCCGTCAGCCCGGCCTTTGGCAGATATCGTTTCCGTTCCTCCGATATGAGCCTCGATATCTGACGGCGAGGATCTTCATTCGTTGTGCAGTTGAGCTGCGCGCGGTACATTTCAAGGTTTTTCTCATGCAGGAATTTGTCCACGGGCGCCTCCATTAGCCAGCGAAAATACTGAGCCGGCGTGACGGCGCGCACTGATCCAAATAGAACACATCCGCAAGAAAATGGCCGGCCAGCACGCCTTCGCTCGCGGCGGCGTGAGCCATTACTGATCCCCTATGATGGCCGTTCCACCATTGCGTCGAGCCTATCGTTTAGCTCCTTAAGATCTTCGACGCATTGCTCAATATGAGCTCTTAGCGCGACGCGCTCGTCATGGCTAAGTGGCAGGTGCGCGATATCTGCCCAGTCGCGGTTTATCGTCTCCCTGACAGCGCGGATATCGCCGAGCAGACGATCTTTTTCGCTCGCATTTCTAGCCACGTGAGTCCCCTGACAAAGAACAGGTCGTCGCGAGGTCAAAAGTAGGTCGGAAGTGTCAGCATTGCTGACATGACCATCGAATATAGATAATTGCACGCCTGTCATTCGGGCGCTGCAACTCCTACGTCAACAGCGATCACCCGATCGGAGTATTCATGATGCTTCCCGCTCCACACTACGTCAACGAGCGACAATCCGATTTGCGTGGCGTAAAGGAGGGTTGGTATGCCATCGACGACCGTGGACACCTCTTGTTCGGGCCATTTTCGGTCCGACAGAAATGCCTGAGCAGAATCAATCAGTCTGTCGATCCGACAAATGACGTACAGGCAGGGTGGTCGGTTGAATAAATAAATGCAGTGAGCACACCGCGAGCTGCGTCTTACCGCGAGCCCCGGTTTCGTTGCCTGAGTTTTCACTCGTAGGCGAGGAACTGATCTTCGGCGCGCACTATTACGATACCCAGATGATGAGGGTTCTTCGCGACAGCGAATGGTCGCCTGCGAGAATGGGATCGGCTTACTCGCGCCTCCGCCAGCTATCGAGGGTCTTCGTGGTCCCGCATGATTGGCGGTTCTATACAGACCCGTGTTCGGAATCAGCTCTATGCGTCTGCTGTGCGGACAGTTTGAAAACGCATCGTTATGGCAGCGGTGTGACGATGACAGCTCCCGCGACGGGACACCGCTATGTTTATCGTTACGAAATGAGCAGCCGGCGCCCTGAGGCAGCGGCGGCTAGCGATTTTCCGGTGGGGCGCGGCTACCCTTAGAAGTCCGCTTGTTGGCCCAAGCGGACGGAGGGGAAGGACGCGTTAGGACGGCTCGTGGCCCAACCCGGACCAAGCAGTTGGGCAATGTGACGTCTGCTCGCCGGGCAAGGTCGGACTTGCAGTTGTTGGACATGCACCACGAGCCGAAATGGGGCGCAGGTTGCGTTGAGCCAGGTGCACTTCGGCGCTAGCATTCGAAATGCGGCAGAGGTGTTATGGTACAGTTAACTGCGGGAACGGCCATGGTCAGCGGACGCCAGCCTGGGGGGCCAAACGGAGCGGTCAGCACCTTCTTACGGGAACGAACCTCAATGATTTCAATGGCGGACACCAGACTACGAATCTGGGGGTCAGAGGTTCGAGATATTCTTATGCTGCGAACTATTGCGGCCTATCGGGCGGGCGCCGGTGGACGCAAGTTCGGAAACTACGCGCTAAGAATCCGGGTTCGATCGCGCACTGACTGCACGATTTCGACTTGCTGATC
>DATAIA010000462.1:0-5025 GCA_036262895.1 Xanthobacteraceae bacterium | reverse complement strand
ATCCTGATGTACTTCGGATTCAACATGACGTTCTTTCCGCAATTCGTTGCCGGCTATCTCGGCATGCCTCGCCGTTACCACACCTACCCACCGGAGTTTCAGGTCTACAACGTGATGTCATCGGCCGGTGCGGCGGTGCTGGCCGCGGCATACCTGTTGCCGCTTGGCTATCTGGCATACTCGCTTTTCTACGGCGCTCGCGCCGGCAACAATCCTTGGAAAGCGACCGGACTCGAATGGACAACATCGTCCCCGCCGCCGCCCAAGAACTTCGACCGCCAGCCTCGCGTTGATCGCGGGCCATATGACTATCACGCCGAAGGGCAATCCGCTGGCACCGACGCTCCCGAGTTGCAGAACGCGCGAGAAGTCCGATGAGCGAAGTAACCGGCCTGCTCAGAGAGCCTTGGGAGCATTTCGAGCGGCAGCGCGGAGCGGGCAAGTTCGGCATCTGGGTGTTTCTGGCGAGCGAAATGCTTTTTTTCGGCGCGCTGATCCTGACCTATGCGGTGTGCCGGATCGAGCATATGGACGCCTTCGCGGCAGCGGGACGAGAAACGAACATCTGGTATGGCACGAGCAACACCGCGATTCTTCTCACGAGCAGTCTCACGATGGCGGTTGCATCTCAGGCGGCAGCGGCCGGCCAGCACCTTCGCCGGCTGGTCGTCGCTGGCCTGACATTAACTGTGGCTTTCGGCCTCGCTTTTCTGGTGGTGAAGGGTTTTGAGTACAAGGAGGATCTCGACAAGCACCTGTGGCCGGGCGCGCAATTCGCGCTGCACGAGCCAGGGGCTCAATTGTTCTATGGCTTGTACTGGTTAATCACGGGAGTGCATGCCATCCACCTGACCATCGGCATCGCATTGGTGGGCCGGCTGGCGCTGCTTGGACATCTGAAGAAGCTGCAGCTCGATGAAAATCCGGAGATCGAGGTCACCGCCTTGTACTGGCACCTCGTCGATATCATCTGGATTTTTCTTTATCCCCTGATCTATCTGCCGGGGCGAGTCTCATGACCAACCAGAACAGCGCGAGCGCGAGCAAGCGTCCGACCACCGCGTGGAGACTGTGGCGTCGTAACGGCGTGATCTGGGCTGCCCTGCTGTGCCTGCTTTTCCTGAGTCTCGGTCTTGCTTATGTGCAAATGGGTCTTTTCACCCCAACCGTGGGCATTGTGATCGCGTTCATCAAGGCCAGTCTCGTCATCCTGCTTTTCATGGAGCTTGCGAGTTCGAAGGCATTGATCAAGCTCGCGGCGCTGGCGGGGTTGATTTTTGTGGCCACATTGTTTGCGCTAACACTGGCGGATGTGTTGGCAAGAGTTGGCGGCCAATGATGACGCCTTTGCTTCCACCAGCTTCCATAGGCGTCCCGCGGGTGACCCGCGAAGGACAATTGGATCGGCGGGAGGTTGCAGAAGAGTGTCCGGTGGCGCTGGTCTATGACGGGACCACGGCCGCAGTCGTGATGGCGACACCATCCAATCTGTCCGATCTTGCAATCGGGTTTAGCCTTACCGAGGGCATCGTCCGAAGCGCAGCCGAAATCCAGAACCTCGAAATTATTCCGAGCCACGCCGGTATCGAAGCGCGGATGTGGTTGACGGCCGATGTCGGCCGAAATTTCCAATCCAGACATCGACGGCTAATCGGCCCGACCGGATGTGGCCTTTGCGGAATTGAAAGCCTCGGTGAAGCTAACCGGCAACTGCCGAATCTGACCCGCGCCATCTCGCTTGCCCCGAGCCAGATCGGACAGGCCGTCGAAGCGCTTGCAAACGCGCAAACCTTGAACCGCACCACGCGCGCTACCCATGCAGCCGGCTTTTATTTGCCCGAGAACGGGCTCGTGCTCGCCCGTGAAGACGTCGGCCGGCACAATGCACTTGATAAATTGGCGGGTGCCCTCGCGGCGGAAAGGATTTCCGGCGGGACCGGCGCCGTCGTCCTGACCAGTCGGGTGTCTGTCGAGATGGTTCAGAAGACTGCCATGGTCGGATCGTGCATTTTGGTGGCCATCTCAGCGCCCACCGCGCTCGCGGTGCGAACCGCCGAGACATGCGGGATAACGCTAATCGGGATTGCGCGCGGATCGGCTTTCGAGATTTTCAGTCATCCGGACGCAATCGGCCGCGAGAAAAACGCCGGCTCGCAATCTGGATTGGAGTAGTCTGGCGGTGGTTTTTTCTTCGCAATGAGAGATGCCGCTGCGCTCAGGATTTTGCCGAGCCAGGTTCGGCGTGTTGACGGTGCTGCCTTGCCAGCACACCCGCCGGCAGGACGCTTGCGACACTCGACTGAATCTTGTTTTTCAGTCCGGTGACAACCTCGCCATCACCGCGCATCATCGCATCAAAACCGGTCTTTGCGACTTCGGCCGCGTCGTCCTTTTTAGAGGTACCGATCGCTGTATCCATCATGCCTGCGCGTTCGAAAAATTTGGTTTCGGTGGCGCCGGGCATCAGACAGGTCACCGTAAGCTTTGTGTCGCGCAACTCTTCACGAATGGCGAACGAAAAGGAGTCCAGGAAAGCTTTGCTGCCGTTGTAAACGGCCTGGAAACTTCCCGGCGTAAATCCTGCGATTGAGCCGGTGATCAGGATGCGACCCGCGTTTCGGCGACGCATATCGTTTCCGACCTTGTGAATCAGATACACCGTTCCGGTGATGTTGGTATCGATCACCCGCCTTGCCTGATTGAAGTCCTGGTCGAGGAACGCATGTCCGAGACCTCGACCAGCATTGGCCAGCAATGCATCGACCGGGCGGCCGATCCGCTTTGTGGCCTCATCCAACCTGTCGACGCCTTCAATGGTCGAGAGATCGGCTTGTACAGTTTCGACCACTGCGCCCATGGCCCGCATTTCCGTTGCTGCCGTTTCGATTTCCGGCTCATCGGCTGCGATCAAGAGATCAAAGCTCTCACGCGCGCAGCATTTCGCCAGTTCCAAACCGATTCCGGTAGAAGCGCCGGTGACAACGGCAAATTGTCTGTTGGCTGACATAGCAGTCTCCTTGATTCTGGCGATAGCGATTTGGCTGCTAACGGTGGCCTGTGTGATGCGTTCCGGATCCTGCTTCCGACCCTGCTTCCGACGCTGGAACCAGTCACCGGTCCCGGAGCTTCTTACCCTCTGACAACCTTGTGCTGAATGCGAGAGGCTGAGTTTGAAAACATGAAATGGCCATGGCGCGAGTTCTGATCGGTACGTCGGGCTGGCACTATGAGTCCTGGCGCGGGCCGTTTTTTCCCAAGGGCCTGCCGCTGAAGAACCAACTCCAATATTATTCCAGCCAGCTCCCAACTACCGAACTCAACGGCGTGTTCTATCGCACGCCAACACCCGATGCGGTGAAAGCGTGGCGCGAGCAAACCGGCAACAATTTTGTTTTCGCCTGGAAAGCATCCAAATTCATCACTCACTGGAAGCGGCTCTCGGAGAAATCCGTGAACAGCCTCGAGCTGCTGGAAGATCGATTATCGCTATTAGGGCCGAAGGCAGGTCCTATCCTGTTTCAATTGCCGCCAAATTTCGAGGCCAATGCCGACCGGCTGATCTCCTTTTTCAAACTGCTATCGAAGAAGCGCCGCTACAGTTTCGAATTTCGACACCCGAGCTGGTATGCGCCGGCTATTCTGCGGCAGCTATCGGCCCGAAACATCGCGCTTTGCATCTCCGATCACCACGACGCGCCGGCGCCTTGGAGGCGTACGGCGGATTTTGTCTATGTACGGGGACACGGACCTCAGGGCCGATACAAAGGCCATTATCGGGCGGAGACGCTGGCCGGCTGGGCCAAGCGGATCAGGTCGTGGAAGAAGCAGGGCTGCGACGTCTTTGTTTACTTCGACAACGATCAGAAAAGCGCCGCTCCGGCCGACGCCCTGAAATTGCGGCAGCTACTAGACTGATGCCACCCCTCGCAATCGCGTTGCGATCGCGTTTTCAGAGGGGGGGGGACTTGGCGCCCTAGCCGCTGTCAGCGTCCGGGCTCCTGCGAGCACAGCGGCGCTTGGTCTCCCAACCAGAGGCCAGCCGAAACTAAAGATCAAAGATGCAAACTCGGCCCGGGAACTCCTGACCTGAACAAAGGTTTTCCAATCCCAGAGTTCACCAAGGAGTTGAGGATCATGATGAAGTTTAAATTAGCCGTTGGCGTGCTGGCTATTGCAGGGCTGGTCGGCTCTCCACTCGCGGCAGAGGCGAAATCGCACAAACATATGAAGCATCACTCGTCCATGAGCTCGTCCAAGACGACCACCGGCACAAATATGAAGTCGAACAAGGGTACCGCGGCCAATCCCTCAAGTCAGGGAAACGCGGGGCCGGGAACGAAACAGCAATAACCAGGCCAAATAGGCCTCTGGAATTGTAACCATCAGACGGACGCTGAGCGTCGAGAGATGCCGTCGCTGCAAGCACGGCGAAATCTCCCGGCGCCTCGTTGCATGCGATGTTTTTTATACCGACACGCGACGATGGAGCACTTCAGCTTGCAGCTGGCGGTCAGGACTGTAGCATCGCACGGGAAAGCCGCGGAACTGGCGGTCTACATCCCTTCGAGCATGCGGCCTGGCATCGCACCTCTCACTTCTCTTAGGTTTTTTGCTGCCATGGTGGTGGTCATTTTCCACTACAATCTCACGCGTGCCATCGTGCCTGTTCCTGTGACGGATTTTGGATATGAGGCCGTAACCTTCTTTTTTGTCCTCTCCGGATTCATTCTGGCGTATGCCCATGGCGTCCCTCGCGCCGCATTGAATATCGGACCGAAAGAATTTTTTGCCGCCAGATTGGCGAGGATCTGTCCGGCGTACTACGTCGGATTCCTCCTTGTTGTTTTGCTATTATCGCCGCCGGCATTTTGGCTCGTCTCGCGGCGCTCCCTGCCGCGCTTGTTCTTGCGATGGCGCAATCCTGGATTCCGCAGTTCGCGTTATCCTTGAGTCCTCCTGCGTGGTCGCTCTCGAACGAGATGTTTTTCTATCTGCTGTTTCCGGCGCTGTGGACCACAACCCGGC